>DASYMY010000305.1:0-15369 GCA_036008825.1 Glaciihabitans sp. | reverse complement strand
ACTCGCGGCGAGCGTGCACGGAGCATTGGAAATTCAGGAACATCCCAACGGCATTTGCCCAACGCGCTTGCCCGCTTGGACGCGGGCGCAGCATGCGGACGGTGGCATGGAACGCATGTCTTCACAGACCAGCGGCGTGCGCATTCGACTTGTCACCGCAGCGCAGAACATTCACCTCGAAGCGACCTTCACCCGCACCGCATCCTCTACCCACCCCGCCCGGCCCCTACGCGTCGTCGCCGAATCGCCGCGTGCGCACCACAGCATTTCTGTTGATGAGGGTGACATTTTGGTGGAATCGCCGGACCGCACCGCTATACGCCAGCGAGGAGAGCGCTCGCAGCTTGACTTCGTTCTGGATTCCCCGAATGAAGAGCGCTCTGTGACCCTGTGGCTTCCACACTCAGCGGCGAGCAACCTTCACAGATTGACGGCGGACGCCCCACTCAGACCGGCGGCAAGTGAACGAATCCGATGGCTTCACTACGGCAGCTCAATCAGCCACGGATCGGATCTCGACGACCCGCGATCACCTTGGCCGCAGCAAGTGGCGCGAAAACTTCAGTTCGACCTCGTCAACTTAGGTTTTGCCGGCAACGCAATGCTCGACCCGTTCGTCGCTGGAGCTATCGCTGCGGCACCGGCCGATTTTATTTCGCTCAAAATCGGGATCAATCTAGTAAACGGTGATGCCATGCGCGCGCGCACCTTTGTCCCGGCCGTTCACGGCTTTCTCGACCGAGTGAGGGCAGGGCACCCCACAGTGCCCATCGCCGTGATTAGCGCCCTGGCGTGTCCGATCCATGAACATACAACCGGACCCACCCGCGAGAGTTCCCCCGGCAAGGCGGGCGCCACTTTCCGAGAGATCCGTGCCGGCGACGGGAGCCTCACCCTGACGCGCACCCGGGAACTACTGGCATCCACCGTCGAGATGCGCGCCGACCCAGCATTGCACTTTGTCAATGGTCTCGATCTGTTGGGCACAGACGATGGTCACCTGCCCGATAACCTTCACCCCGATACAGACGGCCATACGATGATCGCTGCTCGTTTCGCCCCAATCGTGCGAAGTCTGCTGCACCTCACGGACTAACCTTCGGGGCGCTTCCTCGCGTTATTCGTAAATCTGTACTAAACTCAAAACCAGCGCGTCCGGTTTTCCCACAATCTGACCGCAAGATGACCCCAGTCATCCACCGCAACAGGTCTTCCCACGGCCCTTGCCGCTTCCCTTCGGAAGCACCACTCCGCAGCCCTAATCCACGGCCGGAGTTGCCCCACAATTCGCTCGAGATCATCTCGCGCGTCCATTTACGCTGCTGCAATCAAGTGCGCGCAACGCTGCGCTCTCGCTTCACACGTCACATCAGAAAGTTTTGTTTCACCATGCTTCACCCCACCATCAACCTCGACCACGCTACGGACGCTCTCGACACTTTGTCGGTCGAGCACCGCCAGCTCATTCACCTCACCTATTACTCCGGCTTCAGCACCAGCCAGGTGGCGAACCTGCTCGACCTCTCCCCCGAGACCGTCGACGCTCGCCTGCACTCCAGCATGCTGCACCTGCAGGACGCGCTCGCGGCTGCCGCGTAACCCGCAGAGGCTCCGCTGCCGTACAGGCGATGCCGAGCTAAGCGGCATCCGCCTGGGGGACAATAGTGGTCAAACGAATTCGACGCCCAGCGGAGGAGCCGACAATGACCCGTCCCACCACCGCGCGCGCACTAGCGCCTGCCTCCCTGATGGTTGCCGCCGTGTTGGCGCTCAGCTCCTGCTCCACTGATCCGGGCGGCGAGGCAGCGACAGTTCCACCTGCAACAACTCCCGAGGCCTCGGTGCCACCCACCGAGATGTCCACTCCGACTCCCACGCCCACACAGGCTGCCGCATCGGATTCCCCACCCGGACCGGTCACCCCAACGGGGGACCCCGCCGTGATTGCCACCAATCTTGACCTGCCCTGGTCGATGGTGCGCCTCGACAGCGGAGTGACCCTCGTCAGCGAACGCGACACCGCCCTCGTCAAAGAGATCTCCGACACCGGCGCTGTGCGCGAAGTCGGCACCGTTCCCGGTGTTGTGCCGGGCGGCGAAGGTGGGCTACTGGGGCTTGCCGTCAACCCCGCCGACCCGGCCTGGCTATACGCATACACAACAAGCCAAAACGACAATCGTGTGGTGCGGATGCCACTGACCGCGACCGCTGGCGCTGTCGCCCTCGGCTCGCCCGAGGTCATCTTTGATGGCATCCCCAAAGCGGGAAACCACAACGGCGGGCGCATCAAGTTCGGCCCCGATGGCGCGCTCTATATTGCGACCGGTGACGCGGGAGTGACGGGCAATTCACAAGACCTCGCCTCCCTGGGCGGCAAGATTTTGCGGGTTGATGCCACTGGCGCCATCCCCGCCGACAATCCGTTCCCCGGCAGCCCCGTCTACTCCTACGGCCACCGCAATCCTCAGGGAATCGCCTGGGATCGCGACGGGCGCCTGTGGGCGTCGGAGTTTGGCCAGAACACGTGGGATGAGCTGAACCTCATCGAACCGGGCGTGAACTACGGCTGGCCAGCCGTCGAGGGAATCGGTGACAACCCCGACTTCCGTAACCCCGTGTACCAGTGGTCCACCAGCGAAGCCAGCCCCAGCGGTTTGCACTGGAGCCGTGACACCCTCTTTATGGCGGCACTGCGCGGAGAGCGCCTGTGGACCATCACCGCCACCCCAGAATCAGTGGGGGTCGAAGATTGGTTTGCTGGTCAATTCGGAAGATTGCGGGATGTCATCGACGGACCGAACGGCACCCTGTGGATACTTACTAATAACACGGGTCGCACTCCACGCGACGAGGACGACAAGATTCTCGAGGTGCGTCTGGCAGCCCTCGAAGAGGGTTGACTAGTACATATGAGCATCATCCTCGGATACGATCCCACCACTCTGCGCGAACGCGTTGATCTGGCGGCGGCTACTCGACGACTGGAAGAGCTGGGCGAACAGCGCAGCCTGTCGGCCATCACCGAACGCGCCGCACTTCTTCGCCTGGTTGGCCGACTAGACGATGCGTGGGACTCCTCCAACGAAGCCCTGCGCCTGGCGCGCTTCGCCGGCGAACGCACACAGATCACCCGCGCACGCATTCGCCGTGCGGTGGTGCAGCAGTACCAGGGCAAGCTGGTTGATGCTCTTCGCGAGCTCAGCGACTGCGTTGATGAAGCTCGCACCCACGGCTGGGCCAGCGTTGAGGCGTATGCGTTGCAGCATCGCGGACGTGTGCTTTTTGACCAGCACGACTACGAGGCAGCACTCGAAGACTTCAGAACCTCACTCCTGTTGCGGAAAAAGATCAACTCCTCCACAGACCAGGTCGAGGCCGCACTTATTGCAGTAGCCGTCACAGAATCTTTTGTTGACGGAGGCTCCGCTTAACCTTCTGTCGTGGCAGATTTAGAGCGAGTTCGTGCATGGGCGGAGGCCCTCATTAACCTCCATCTCGACCCAACCGTCTGGTCGTTTGGGTTCGACAATGCGAAGAAGCGGGCTGGCCAGTGCAACTGGTCAACGCATCGCATCACCGTGTCGCGGTATTTGACGGCGAAAGCCGACGACGACGACATTCATCAGGTGCTCTTGCATGAGGTGGCGCATGCCCTCGCGGGTCCCCGCGCAGGGCATTCGAGCACCTGGCGTCAGATCGCTGGCAGCATCGGCTACGAGGGTTCACGCCTCTACCAAGGGCAGATCGCCAACGAGGTGGCGCCGTGGGTGGGCACCTGCCCGGCCGGCCATCTGCACTACCGGCATCGACGCCCCAGCACGGTGATGGCCTGCGGTCGGTGCTCCAGGCGCTTTGATCCCGCCAACACCATCACCTGGCAGGAGCGCATTATTACTGCGGCCGCTCGACGGGCAGCCATCCAGTAGCTGCCCGATCGGGGTTGTTAGGGGCGACGGGCCGCTTTACTCAGGGCTTCGTCGAGGCGCTCAAGAACCTCTTTCCAGTGGGTGAGCATAATCTTGCGCTCATCCCGGTCCGCCAGACGCTCCTGCTGGAACCCAATAACGGTTCCGCCGCTCTCCGACTTCTTCACCGTCACGTGCAGGGTGGAGTCGTGGTGCCACTCCCCCGGCTGCCACGTCATCCGCACCCGAGACTTGTCACTCACGCTGATGATGTGACCAAAAATGTCGTCATCAGTTTTGTATTTCGCGCCCTTTTCGAAGGTCATTCGCGCGTTGCCCAGCCAAATGGACAGACCCTTACCCAGAAGGAACGACCACACCTCGTCGAGCGGAGCCGCGACCGTGTGACGGACCCCAACGCTCCAGCCGTCGTCCTTCGATGTACCCGTCGTGTTGTTCATGTAACCGACTATATTGGTTACGTGCGCCATTCCATACCAACCGGGCAGTCGTTGACCAACAGCGACGGTCACACCTGGTGGTTCGATTCGGGCTCAGTCGCCCTAGATTTCGCCTACACCGGCGGATTCGGCGAGCGGTGGGAGTCACTCCACACTCCCCACGATTTATCGACCTGGCTTCAGGAGCGTTTTCACGAAATTGGGGCGGATGCCTCCGACCGCGACCTCACCGACGCCAAAGCGATGCGTGCCTCGCTGGCGCGGCTCGCTCGAGCGGCCAGCCGCTCCGAGCCGGCACCCGCGGGCGACGTGGACATACTGAACCTGTTTGCCGCGACCCCCGATATTCCGCCCGCTCTCGGCGGCGGCTCCCGCCAGGCCGGCCGCAGCACGGCCCGCACAGGCCAGGCTCTGTCGGCCATGGCGCGCGAGGCGGTCGACCTGTTTGCTCACGCGCAGGAGCGTATTCGTGAATGCGCCGCCGCGGATTGTGACCTCATCTTTTACGACGATTCGCGCTCGAACAACCGGCGCTGGTGCTCGATGCAGCGCTGCGGCAACCGGGCCAAGGTGCGAGCCCACAGAAGTCGGCTCGACTAAAGCACAGAACTAGTCGAACATACGTTCGAATTTGCGTAAGGTGGGAGGTATGAGCCTCACCTTCCAGACTTCCCTTTTCGACGACGTCGGAGCAGCACCACAACTACGCGACCTGCACGGGCACGTCAGACGTATCGACCTCACCCATGGGGCCTGGGTCGACATTCGCCCAGGCTGGTTGGCGAACTCGGATGAACTTTTCGAGCGGTTGGCCGTTGATGTGCCCTGGCAGGCCGACAAAAGGGAAATGTATGACCGGATTGTGGAGGTGCCGCGACTGGTGTCGCGGTTCGGCCCAAATTCGACCTACCCAGATCCCGTCCTGGTTGAGGCTCAAAATCAGCTCAACGGCTACTACCGCGCGCCAGCCGAGCAGGTATTTCGCACCGCGGGGCTCTGCTTCTACCGCACAGGCGACGACAGCGTCGCCTGGCACGGAGACCGGGTCGGCAAGCACATTGATCGAGACACCATGGTGGCCATCGTCTCAGTTGGGGCGGAGCGCACCCTGTCCATTCGCCCGCAGGGCGGCGGCGAAACACAGCGCTTCCCTCTCGGCCACGGCGACCTCATTGTGATGGGCGGTAGTTGCCAGCGCACCTACGAGCATGCCATCCTCAAAACCAAAAAAGCTATCGGCCCGAGGATCAGCGTGCAGTTCCGTCCGGTGTGGTCGCAGGGCTAACCCGGTTAGTAAATCTCGCCGGGGTCTACGTCGGCACCAAGATTGAAGCAGGGCGAATATGAGGTCACTCGGAACTCCCGGCCTTGCTCACGAAATGTGGCCGACCACAGCGAACCACCTGAGCCGGAGATGCTGACCGTTGGGTTGCCGGACTCTGATCGGTTTACTTCAACGCTCCAGCCTGGTTTATCCCCCCACTCGGCGGCGATAGCAGCTGTAACGGCCTCTCGGTCCACACCCTCAGCTAGCTCAAGGCGGAGGAGGCCGGGCCAGACGTGTCCGGTTGCACAGTCGAAAAGCACTGGTGAGTCTTCATGCTGATCAGTGAGCGTGACCTTGTCGGCGGGGACAAAGCTTCCGATCTCACGCTCAACGGTTTGGGTGATGACTTTTGCTTCAGCGAGAGTGAGCATGTCGTCCTTTTCGTCAGTGGCACATCCGGACAAGCTGGTGATACCGATCGCGAATGCGATCGCCGCAATTGCTAGAGATGATTGTCGGGACCTATTCGCCATAGATGTCATTCTCAATTGCTGCGAGCACGGCGTTGTTGTCGCCGCTTGTTGTTGCGACGAGATTGTGGTTGTCGTTCATTACAGCCGGATCCGGGTACTTCATTCCCCACACCTCGGCAACTTCTTCGTCGGGTCCGTCGTAGATCACGTTGACGGGGAAGTCTTCATTGCCCCGAGGGAATTTTCCGCCACCCACCTGGCCCGTTTCCTGCGCAAGGTACAGCCAGTCGACATAAGTGTGGCTGGAGTAGTCGGTGTCGGGGTTCGCTTCCCAGGCCTGCGGCATCCAAGCGCCCGCAAGGGACACAACGTTGTCGTACTCGGCGCCTGCAACTTCGGATGAGGTGACGTTTGCCAGCCCCCAGCTATGGGCGATTGCCGTGCTGGTGGCATCCGCAAGTAAGGGCTCTCGCTGGACATCGCTCGTGAACTCGGCGAGGGTTTCGCCGGCGGCGAGGGCATAGTCCGCGTCGTTTGCCTCGGGGATTCCGGTGGCGAGGCTCCCGCCTGCGCCTCCCGGAAACAAGCCGTCCTTGTAGACAAAAGCAACCGTCTCAGGATGCAGGCTCACCATTCGTTCGGAGATCTTCTGCACCCCACCACCGTAGAGGGATTCCATGTTGGTGGTGGTGCCCGGCACGTAGGTGATGACGTCGGTGGTGTCTTCTGTCATTTCCCCGATCATCTCGACGATCCGCTCATTGGCCGGGTCGAACGTAACGAGTTGGACGGGCTTTTTGGCGTTAGGGTCGACAACGCGCTCGAGGTAGCTGCGCATCGCGTCGCTGATCTCGGGGTCGCTGAGCGCGGCCTGCGCGTTAAGGACATTCGCCCGGGCCCTGGTCTCAAATGGAATACCGCTGAGGTTGCCGAAGATGATTGGATGCGCATCGACGAGGGCTTGCTGCGCGGCGGGGTCGCAGTTCAGGTGTGCCCAGAACGCGGCGACCTGCTCGGGCGTGTAGTCCTCGAGGATGGAGGCATCCGCCAATACAGAGTCGTAGAGGCCCAATGCGACGGGCGCTGTCATGGTGCCGAACTGGGCACCGCCAGCGCTGGCGTCAATTTGTTCGTTCACCTGCGCGGCCAGTGTGCCCAGAAGGGCTCGGGCTGACGCTGCCGCGTTCTGAATGTTGGTCTGCGCCGCGCGCACGGTGAAAAAGGAGAACGCGGAAATGACAATGCTGCCCGGGAACAAGCCATAGCCAAGGGGATTGAGCGACGCCGATTGCGATTGGCCCAATTCCTCAGCGATGGGATCGAGCGCGTCGACCTGCGCGGCGAGCGCCGCTCGAATGGTGTTCACGGCATCCGGGTCGAGCCCGAGTTTGGCGGCCATTAGCGCGATCCAGGGTGAGACATTGGCATTCCTCTAGTCGATTCCTGCTGGTGTTGTCTCGACACTAACCGACGGTTGACGAAAGACCGATGGGGAGCACTGCCCATAAAAAAGGCTGCGGACCATGCCTTAAGCATGATCCGCAGCCTGGTGGGATAGACCGGGGGAACTATCGCCGGAGCTCCGTTAGGCCCGGTCACTCCGGTTTCCGCGCCGCGTACTGTCGTCGTCGAGGTCAATTTCCTCGCGCGCGACGGTTTCGGTGACCTGCTCCTGTTCGGTGACGGTTTCTTTGTCGAGGGAGACACGTTCGACGGGAACGGTTTCTTTGTCAACAACGACCCGCTCTTCGTTCAGCACAACCTCGTGCTCTTCTTCACTGAGCTCGGGGCCGGAGGTGGCTGCGCCCACGTTGGCGTCGGTGATGGGCTCACGCTCCAGTCGCACCTCTTCGTGACTGACCGGCACCGTAACCGTTTGTTCTTCCGTAACAATGTGCTTGCGCAGTCGTGCGCGACCCGAACCAACTTTCTCGGTACCAACGCGCAGTTTCTCTTCTGAACGCGTCATTGCGTCGTCAGTTTCGGGGCCTGATGTGTCGTAACCCGTGGTGGCAGTCTCGCCGCCCGCCGTGGGGAAGCCGGGGGTGGTCTCCCGCGCGTCAGTGACATCCGCCGGATCCGTGGTGCCGACATAATCTGCGGTGCCGACGTAATCCGCCGTTCCAGTTGTTGAGTCGCTGCCGGAGAGGTTGTAGTACCGATACAGCTGGTCTTCTTCGTCTCTGCTGAGCGCGCCATCAACATCGATACGAGGCGCGTCTTTCACAAACTGTTTGTCGTACGGAACGGTGAGCTGGTCGCCCTGCATTGATGCACCGTCGAGCGGAACAAACGTCTCGGAGGTTCCAAACAGGCCGGTTTTAACCGTAACCCAGCTGGGCTGGCCCGTATCGTCAGAAACGTAGAGCTGCCCGACGGAGCCGATCTTGTCTCCGTCGCTGCCAATCACGGTACTTTTCATCACGTTGTCAATTTGGGTGGTATCAATCATGGAGATCTCGTCCTTCTTTTTGCGTTCGTGAAGCGGCGCGTGAACTGCCTGCAGGGCGCAGACATACGCGTCCGTTTTTCACGCTACGTTGCACGATTCAAAAAGAAATCCCGTTGACACTGGGGCGCTGGCGGTTCATTATGCCAACGCCCGTATCAACGGGATCCTCGAGCCTCCGCGTATTAGTCGCGGAGTGGTATCGACCTGTTAGTCGACGACCTTGACGTCTTTCCAGAATGCAACGTAGTTGCTGTAATCCTGGCCAACCCGGTTGAACGAGGCCGGGTACGGGGTGGGGTAGCTGAAGGCACGATCCTGCAGAGTGGTGTCACCGTTTTTGACGGAGAAATACTGGGCTTCACCCTTCCACGCGCAGGTGTAAGGGGTGGGGCTCTTCTCCAGCAGGTCTGCGTTGACGCTGGCCGGCGGGAAGTACCAGTTGCCTTCGATAGAAATCAGGTCTTCTTTGGGTGCTTCGGCGATAACAAGGTCGCCCAATACTGCCTTCATACGTTCCTCCAACGGGTTCGTGCGAGAGTTTCGCGTCGTATGTTGGCAAACGCTAGCGGGCGAGCGCTAATTCCCGCAGTACCGTCACCCGCGGCTGTGAGTTTGCTTCGCGCGCCTGCTCAACGGCCGCGCGCCCCTCCCGATCGATGATCTGCTGCCCAGTGACACAGGCCGACAGCACATGCCCGGTGGCGTTACGCAGCCCCGCGTATGCGCCAACGGCGGCGGCCGCTTCCGGAGAAATGTAGTCAATACCCACCTCGGCGAGCGCGTCGATCACCGCACCGGCAGCCAGCAGGTCTTCAACAGCGAAGCGGCCCTCGTCGGAGCCGGCGGCGACCACGGCAACGGTGACCCGGTCGCCGACCTCAACCTGTCTCGCCAAGACCCAGTGTGCCAGCGCCTCAGCACCACCAACGGTTCCCTCGACGAGAAGTCCGTTGTGCTCAATCAGGCGAGGGTCGGCCGCAAACTGCGTCTTCAGCGCATCAACCCACACCAGAATGTGGGCTCCCTCGGTAATCGCCTGGGCGCCATCGACGCCCCAATCAAACCGGATCTGGTACTGAGGTTGGTTCTGTGGGTTGCTCACCCGACCACGCTAACTAGCACCACATCACATCGATACTGAGCCCGTCACATTTCGTCAAACAACGGGTGACAGACTGGGGCCATGCGCGTACTGCTCAAGCTCAACCTTGATTGCCCGCCCGATGCTGCGTGGAGAGCCATCCGCAGCCCCACCGTGTTCACGGCCGTCTCGGCGCCGTTCACTTCGTTTACCTCGCTCGAAGATGACGGCTTTCCCGAGCTTTGGCCGGAGGGCGTGCACCCCGTGGAAGTGAAGGCAGCAGGACTTATCCCCATCGGCATTCAAACCATCGAGATCGCCTACCCGGCGCGCGCCGACGGAGTGCGCACCATGCGAGACACCGGCCGGGGTCTGACCGGCGTTCTCGCGCAGGTCACCCGCTGGGAACACACCATGGCTCTCTCCCCCGCGCATAACGGAACGACCCTCTACCGCGATCAACTGATCTTCGAAGCGGGGCGGATGACTCCACTGCTCTGGCCCCTCTATTGGGCCTTCTGGCAGTGGCGCGCCATCGGTCTTCGACGTCTCGCGCGCGGGTGGCACAGCTAATAGGCGTAGCGTGACGCCATGACAAACATTCCCACACCCAACACGGCTGCCCGCAATACGGCCCCGCGTGCCACGGAACTACCTGCACGAGACGCCGCTGAGGGTGCCGCCGCGGCAACCGAGCCGAGCGGCGCGGAAGAGGCCACCACCGAGTAGGGCTATGACGCCCCGCACCACCGGCACCACCGGCACCACAGCGTTACCAGCACAATGGCGTTACCTGTAATACAGCGCGACCGGCTTGCCGTCGATGGTGTGCACATCAACCTTGGTGTCGTAGACGGCTTCGAGAACCTCTTCGCGCATGATCTCGTGCGCTGAGGCATCCGCCACAATTTCGCCGTCACGCATTGCGACTATCCGGTCGGAGTACGTGGCGGCGAAGTTGATGTCGTGCAGCACCACAATGATGCGTTTGCCGAGCTCATCAGACATCCGCCTCAGTAATTTCATAATCTCGGTCATGTGGCGCAGGTCGAGATTGTTCAGTGGCTCATCGAGGAGCACGTATTTGGTGTCTTGCGCGAGCACCATGGCGATGAAGGCCCGCTGGCGTTGTCCGCCAGAGAGTTCGTCGAGGAACCGATCGCGGAACGGCTCCAGGTCGAGGTAGTGGATCGCACGGTTGATGTGGTCGCGGTCGACGAGCGTGAGGCGGCCCTTGGAGTGCGGAAACCGGCCGAACTCGACCAGGTCGTGCACCGTGAGGCGAGCGGCGATGTGATTGTCCTGGCGGAGAACCGCCAGAGTGCGGGCGAGGTCGCTGGATGCGGCCGTCTCCACGTTCATCCCATCAACAACAACGGTGCCAGTATCGGCGCGGATGAGGCGACCGACCACCCCAAAGAGGGTTGATTTGCCGGCCCCGTTGGGTCCGATCAGGGCGGTGACCCCTTCGTCGCCAAAGGCGATGCTGACATCCTTCAGCACAGTGGTGCCGTTGTAGCGCTTGGTGATGCCCTCGAGCACGATCATCGTGCCCCCTTTCGCAGAACTAAGTAGAGGAAGAACAGCCCGCCGGCGAACTCGATGGTCATCGACAGACTGCCGCCGAGGGCAAAGACCTGCTCGAGCACAAGCTGGCCGCCAAGGAGACAGATCGCGCCGATGAGAATGGCGGTGGGCAGCGTCCACACGTGCCGGAAGGTGCCCGCGTATGAGTAGGCGAGGTTGGCGACAATTAGGCCAAAAAAGAGGATGGGGCCAACAAGCGCTGTGGAGGCCGCGATCATGACCGACACAATCATAAAAAGGGCCATCACCACTCGTTTGTGGTTGACGCCCAGTCCCACCGCGGTGGGTTCTCCCAGGGTGAGAACGTCGAGGGTGCGCAGCAGCGGCACCACGGCAAGGCAAGCGAGAACCACCAGCACCCCGGTGAGGGCCAACAGCATCTCGTTGGGGCGGGTGAGCGAGGCAAACATGGCGTCGGAGAGCACCTGAAAGTCGAGCGGGTCAAGCATCCGCTGCATCCATTCGGTGAGGCTACGGAAGAAGGTTCCGAGCACAATCCCGACGAGCAGCATGAGGTGGATCGAGCGGCGTTTTCCGCCAAACAGCCAGGTGAACAGGAACACGCTGAAGGCCACCATCACCACCACCTGCACAATCCACAGGGTCAGCGGATCAGCGCGCAAAAATGAGGTGGCACCAAAAAAGAACACAATGATGGTCGAGATCAGTACGTAAAAGGCGTCGAAACCCATAATCGACGGAGTCAGAATGCGGTTCTGGGTGATGGTGTGAAAGACCACCGTTGAGACCCCCACCGCCGTGGCGACCACAATCATGGCCAGCACCGTGAGGCTACGGATCTTCAGCGCAAAGGCGAGGGACCCCGGAACATCCGTAAAGAAATACACGGCGATCAGGCCCAGAACAACGAAGCCCAGCAATAAAAGGCGGATGCCTGGCTTCGCCCAGAGTGTTGGGACGGAGCTGCGCCATCCGGTGGTCTCGGGTGCCTCTGTGGCGTCAGAGTTCATGGTCTTAGTGAGCACGACTCCTCCTTCGCAGCAGAAGCCAGAGGAAGAGGCCTGCACCGATGATGCCAACGATGACGGACAGGGGAATTTCGTAAGGGAACCGCAACACACGGGCGACTATGTCGCAGGCGAGCACAAATACCGCGCCGAGGCCGGCAATCCACGGGATCGAGCGCCGGGCGTTGTCGCCAATGATGAGGCTGACAATGTTGGGAACAACCAGCCCGAGGAACGGGATAATCCCTGCGGTGACCAACACTGATGCCGTAATAACAGCGATGATGACCATTCCGATGGTGACCACCTGGCGGTAGTTGAGGCCAAGGTTGGTGGCGAAGTCTTCGCCCATCCCGATCACGCTAAACCGGTCGGCAGCGAACCAGGCGAGAACCACCATTACCCCGGCGATCCAAATGAATTCGTATCGGCCCTGCATAATGCGGGCGAAGGACCCCTGCGACCACTGGCCGAGAGACTGGAGCAGGTCAAGTCGGTAGGCGAAGAAGGTGGTGACGGAGCCCACCACACCGCCCAGCATGATTCCCACCAGCGGCACCAGCACTAATTGCCGAACCGGAATAGCCTTCACCACCTGCAGAAAGACCCACGTACCGATTAGCCCAAATGCGGCGGCGATGCCCATCTTGCCGACAACGGCGAGGCCCGGCCAGAAGATGGTGGAGATGAGCATGCCGAGGGTGGCGAACTCGTTGACGCCGGTGGTGCCGGGTTCCACAAACTTGTTGCGGACGAGCATCTGCATAATCAGCCCAGCAATACCGAGGGACGCTCCCGCCAAAAGGACCGCGACGGTTCGCGGAATACGGCTGACCGCGAGCAAAAATGCGGCGTTGCCGTCGGGCCCTCCGCTCAGAAGCGCGAGCGGAGAGACATCCGATACTCCGATAAAAAGGCTGGCAACACCGAGCACAACGAGAGACACACCGATGAGCACCCCCACCCCGGTGCGCCGAGACGCGGTGCGGGTGGGAGTGCTCGGCGGCGTTGTTGCGACGTCAATCACTGGGGGCCGAATCGGCCCGGGCGGCGACGATTATGAGGCAATCTGCAGGACATCGTCGATCATGATCTGGGTTGTGGTGAGTCCACCGAAAACGATGTACCAGGCGGTCGGGTTGAGGTACATAATCTGGTCTTCTTGCGCCGCGGTGGTCTGCGCGACGATCTCGTTGTCGAGAACCGCGGCAGCGGCCTGTGCGTCTTCGGCTCCGGTAGCAGCGTCACGGTCAACAACCCAGAGGTAGTCGGGGTTCTGCTCGTACAGGAACTCGAAGGAGACCGGTTCGCCGTGTGTTGCCGACTCGATGTCCTCAACAACGGGGGTAACACCAAACACGTCGTAGATGAGTCCGCCGCGGGCGTTGCGGCCGGTTGCGTCATCTCCGGCGGGGGACATTGCGCTGAGGCTGCCGCCGGAGACCATCAGGCCAAGACCCGTTCCCGCCTCGGCTGTGACAGCTGTCGCTTCGTTGATGCCCGCTTCGAGGTCGGCGAGCGCAGCCGCTGCCTCGTCTTCGGCGCCGAGCACTTCGCCCAAGAACTCGGTGTTGCGCTCGAGGGTATCGAGGAACGATCCGCTGATCGAGAGGTCAATGGTGGGGGCGATCTCGCTGAGATCCTCGTAGAGCGCGGAGGAGCGCCCGCCAATCACAATCAAATCGGGCTGTTGTGACTCAATTTCGATGAGGTCGGCCTCAAACAGGGTTCCGGCGTTGAAGGCGTCGTCGGAGAGGAACTCGCTGAGGTAGTCCGGCACCGACTCCAGCGGTGCACCGGAGATCTCCCCGCCCAGGGTGCCAATGGTGTCGAGGCTGGCCATATCGAACACCACAATGTTCTGGGGGTTCTTCGGAACCTCCACTGTGGTCTCTTCGTAGCTCGGGTCTTCGTCTTCGCCCGCGGTGTTGCGGTCCCACGAGAACGAGACCGTCTCAGTGGTGTCAGCTGCGGCGTCACTGGCGGCGTCATCGTTAGCAGAGGCGCAACCGCTGAGAATAAGAGCGGATGCCGCAACGAGCGAGATCATCACAAACGGGCGATTGACGGGCATGGCTGTGCCTCCAGGGGAGATGGTGCGGGAGCGGCGAACACACCGGTTCGCGGGACAGGTAAGGCCACCCTCAGGAGGCTGAGGATAGGCTAACCTAATTAATATGAGCTTGTCGAACCCTTTGATCTACACCTTCTCGCTGGAGCGTGAACGCATCGATCTCGCCTTCCGCTTCAGCACACTTGTTTCGCGGGAGTGGATCACCCCGTCCTACGTGCGCGTTCGGGTGCAGGGAGACGACCTGGTGGGCTTCGGCGCTCACAGCGGGCACAACGACCACATCCGCATTTTTATCCCCGAGGGCACGCCCGTCACGCGAGAAGAAATGCGCGAATTTCCCAGCCGCGAGTTCACCCCGCTGTACTGGGGCGAGAACTGGTTAGACCTCGAATTTGCCGTGCACGGCGACGAGGGTGTTGCCGGGGTGTGGGCGGCGACCGCGCCCCTTGGCTCGATGCTGGGGGTGGGTGGGCCTCGCGGGACCGCGCGTATCGAGGGAACCCCCGACTCCTGGTTCCTTGTGGGCGACGAAACGGCAGTTCCCCAGATCCGCCGCTACGCGGACCTCATTCCTACGGGCGCCAACGCCCGCATCATCGTTGAGGTTTCCGACGCGGATCATGAGATACCCATCGACTCCCCCGTTGAGATTGAGTACGTGCACCGAAACGGCGCGCTACCCACCTCAGCGTTGATCGCCTACCTCGATGGAATCAGCGCAGCCGAACGCCCCACCGGTGATGTTTTTGTATTTATCGCCGCCGAACAATCGGTGGTGAAAACCGGCCGCGCACTGGCCATCGACCGGTGGGGGTTAGACCCGGAACGAATGGTTATCAAAGGGTTCTGGAAAGGTGACGAAAGCGGCTCGAGCTACCACGCGCCGCACTAGCGCGACGATGTCCACCCCGCACGCATCCTGCCCAGCTACCCTGGGGCCATGACAGCTCTTCAGGTCGCGGATTGGCGACGCCGCGTGTTCGCCATGTACAAAGCGGTGCGGGAAACCGCCGACGTGGAGGCAGCACACACGGTGTGGCAGCGCGAGCGGGACACCTTGTTTGCGAAGCATCCGTCGTCCCCTTTGCTCCCCGAAGACCT
>DASYMY010000304.1:0-13813 GCA_036008825.1 Glaciihabitans sp. | reverse complement strand
GTCGCATCCAGCTCGTCGGTGCGGAACACGCGACCGGGCGACACAACGTACACCGGCAGCTCACGGCTCAACAACGAGCGGATCTGCACTGGCGAGGTCTGCGTACGCAAAACCAGGTGCGATTCGACGGGATCAACAAAGAAGGTGTCCTGCATTGCCCGTGCGGGATGGTCTTCGTCGAGGTTGAGCGCGTCGAAGTTGAACCATTCGCTTTCCAGCTCAGGCCCTTCCGCAACTTCCCATCCCATTCCCACAAAGATGTCGGACATGTGTTCCATCAACAGCGAGAGCGGATGCCTCGCGCCCGGCCGCCACTTGCTGGCGACGGCCGTGACGTCGAGTCGCTCCGCCTCAAGCTTCGCGGCTTCCTCGGCTTCAACGACACTGGTTTCCCGTGCCGCGAGGGCCTGGTTCACTCGGCCGCGGGCCTGTCCGACCAGTTTGCCGAGTGCGGCCTTCTGGTCGTTGGGTACGCTGCGCAGCGACCCGTTGAGACGCGCGAGCGCCGAGGTCTCTCCCGTATGGGCAGACCGCACCGCCTTGAGCTCAGCCGTTGTGGTGACAGCGGCAATCGCGGTGAGGGCGGCGTCAACGGCCGCGCTCACTGTGGCGTCTGTGATGGCGGCCGGTTCCGGCGCGGGGGCGTTTGTTTCTGTGGGCTCTGACACAGGTAACGAGTTTAGTGCGCCCGCCTAGTTGGTTCCGCCATCAGTGCCACCGTCGGCGGTTGCCGCTGTCGTTGTGCCAGCTACAGGGGCCGCACCACTGGATGATGTGGCATCCGGAAGTCGGATGGCGCCGGTCCACGGGTCTTCATTCTTGTTGCGCGCTTTCTTGGACTTCCGCGACGACGAGGTGTGATGGGCGATGATTCGTGCCACCCACGACAGCAACAGGTTCACGGTGAGGTACACAACAAGAACGATGAAGAAGAACGTAAAGAAGTAGCGGTTGCCGTAGGTGTTGGGAAGCTGGCGCAGTCCGATGTTTAGCAGCTCGGGGTAGCTGATGATGTACGCGAGCGAAGTGTCTTTGAGCAGCACCACAAGCTGCGCCACGATGATCGGCAGCATTTGGCGGAACGCCTGCGGAAACTCGATCTTGAATCGGGTTTGTACCGGTGTGAGGCCAATGGCAAGTCCAGATTCGCGTTGCCCCTTCGGCAGCGACTGAATTCCGGACCGCAGAGCTTCGCCGATGATTGCACCGTTGTAAATCGCAAGGGCAGCAACACCGGCCCAGTACGACCCGGTAGAGAAGACCAGCAGGATGAACAACATCAAAAGCAGTACGGGCATACCGCGGAAGAACTCCAGCAGCACAGCGGCGGGTACTCGGATCCATCGCGCGTTGGCAGTACGGGCGAAGGAGAGCAGGATGCCGACGACGATTGCCAGCACAGCAGCAACAGCAGCCATCCTCAGAGTTCCCATAACGAGTCCGCGCATCAAGACGGCGTTCCACATTCGGCCGTCGGTGATGATGTCCCAGCGAGATGGATCGAACATTCCAGGGATCTCGGTGCCATTTGCGGTGGTGCGCGGGGCTGCGAGGAGCATAAAGAGATACGCCAGGCCAGCGGCAATGACGAGGACAGAGACGATGGAGACGATGCGAGACAGTCTGCGGGCCTTGGGGCCGGGGACGTCGTAGAGAACGCTGTTACTCATCGGAACACCGCCACCTTTCGTTCGAGGCGTGCGGCGACTTGGCCGAGCGGAACCGTAATGATCAGGTAGAACACTGCCACTGCGAGCAGGATCGCAATTGTCGCATCGCCGCGAACGTTGATGACCTGACGCGACGTTGCAATCAGTTCAACAACAAAGAAGGCACCGGCGACGGAGGTGTTTTTGGTGAGCGCGATAAGAACGTTGAGCAGGGGCGGAATAACCATCCGAATTCCTTGCGGAAGGATGATCAGCCGAAGGGTCTGGCTGAAGGTCAGTCCAATAGCGCGGGCGGCTTCGGCTTGCCCGAGGGCAACACCGTTGATACCGGAACGGATTGCTTCCGCGATGAACGGCGAGGTGTAGGCAGTCAGACCGATGACGGCAAAGGTGAAGTAGTCAAACTGCACGTCAAGGTAGGGCAGAACAAAAGCGCAGCCGAAGAGCACGAGCGTTAGCGGGATGTTTCGGAATATCTCCGTGTACACGGTGGCGAATCCGCGTAAAGCGGCGACCGGTGAGATACGTAAGGCCGCAACTATCGTGCCAACTACGAGAGCTCCTATCCCAGAGATAAGGAGGAGCCGGAGGGTTGTCCAAAACCCGCCGAGGAATATCGGCAAGTTTTCGATGATCGCGTCCATAGTGCCTTCGTCTTTGTTTGCAGAGAAAGCGGCCCGCCCGAGCTGGACTCGAGCGGGCCGCTGTGGTCGTTCTACTTAGTAGCGGTCAACGCTCGGGGGCGTCGGGGTGTCAAGAACAACACCGGCCGTGTTCTCCCATGCTTCTTCCCAAGCGCCATCCTCGTATGCTTCTTCGAGAACGTCGTTGATGAAGTTACGGAAGTCCGTGTCGTCCTTGGCAAGGCCAATTCCGTAGGGCTCTTCGGTGAACGGGTTGCCCACTACCTCGAACTCGCCGGGGTTCTGGTCGGCGAGTCCTGCGAGGATCACGTTGTCAGTGGTGACGGCCACAACAGCGCCGGTGCGAAGCGGCTCAAGGCAGTCAGCGTATCCGCCGGCAGCGATGATATCGGTGGTGTACTCAGCAACGTTCTTCTCGGACGTGGATCCGCTTACGGTGCAGACAGCCTTGCCAGCGAGGTCCTCGGGGCCTTCGATGCCCTCTGGGTTGCCTTCGGCGACGAGGAGGTCCTGGCCTGCAACGTAGTACGGGCCTGCGAAGGAGATAACTTCCTTGCGTGCATCGTTGATCGTGTAGGTCGCAACAACGATGTCGACCTCGCCCGATTCGATGAAGGGCTCGCGGTTGGCAGAAACAGTTTCTTTCCACTCAATGTCATCTGCGGCGATGCCGAGCTTGGCAGCAATGAGCTTGCCCATCTCGACGTCAAAGCCCTGCGGGTCGCCATCAACGTCAACCTGGCCGAAGAGCGGCTGGTCAAACTTGGTGCCGATGGTGATGGTTCCGGCTTCCTGCAGTTCCGCCATGGTTGAACCGGCGGCAAATTCGGTGGTCTCGACCTCGGGAGCGGCTGCTTCCTCGTCCGCTCCTGCGCAACCGGCCAACGTCAGGACTGCCGTTAGTGCGAGTGCGGAAATGGTCAGAGTCTTTGGGGCTCTCATCGTTCTCCTCATGCTGTGTGTGCTGTGATTCCAACCCACCAAATTAGTGGGTAAGTATTTTGGACAAGAAGTCTTTGGCGCGGGCGGACTTGGGGTTCGTGAAGAACTCTTCCGGTGTGGAGTCTTCGACAATCTGGCCCTCTGCCATAAACAAAACACGGTCTGCAGCTTTGCGCGCAAAGCCCATCTCGTGTGTCACGACGACCATCGTCATGCCCTCTTTGGCCAAACCGACCATTACGTCGAGGACCTCATTGATCATTTCGGGGTCGAGCGCTGAGGTGGGCTCGTCGAACAGCATGACCTTGGGGTCCATGGCGAGTGCGCGTGCGATTGCGACGCGCTGCTGCTGACCACCGGACAGCTGTGAGGGCATCTTGGAAGCCTGGTTAGCGACACCAACGCGCTCCAGCAGTTCCATGGCGCGCGCCTCGGCAGCCTTTTTGTCACGCTTTCGTACATTGATTTGGCCGAGAGTCACGTTCTGCAGCACTGTTTTGTGGGCAAAAAGGTTGAACGACTGAAACACCATCCCCACGTCAGCACGCAGGCGGGCAAGCTCAGCACCTTCCTCGGGAAGGTTCTTGCCGTCAATCGCAATAGTGCCGGAGTCGATCGTTTCGAGCCGGTTGATCGCCCGGCACAGTGTGGACTTTCCTGACCCACTTGGTCCGATAACAACGACTACGTCGCCTTTGTTAACGGTGACCGTGATGTCCTTCAGAACGTGGAGATCGCCGTAGTGTTTGTTGGCATGGTCGATGACGACAAGTGGTTCCATGGGTATACCCAATCACAGCACGACACGCCACACCACGGCGCCTCGCCGTTCGTAACCCAGGTGTAACAACACGCGGGAGTCTATTCGCGCTGCGAGAAGGCACTTTCGTAGAGGCATACGGACGCGGCAGTAGCCAAATTCATTGATTCTGCGTGGCCATAAATTGGGACAGCGACAGCCCGGTCGGCCAGAGCGAAATGCTCGGTACTCAGACCGCGAGCCTCGTTTCCAAATAGCCATGCTGTGGGCCCTGATAGGGCACCGTCTCGACGTGCGGTCAGCAGATCGTCGCCCTTGATGTCGGCAGCCAAGATGGTCAGGCCGGCACTTTTGACCCGCTCAATGACGGATTCCAGTTCGATGCCCACCGCGACGGGAAGATGAAACAACGAACCAGTAGTGGCGCGAACGACCTTGGGGTTGTAAAGATCGACGCTGCGTCCGGTCAGAATAACGGCGTCGGCGCCTGCGGCATCAGCGGCACGGATGATCGTTCCAGCATTTCCCGGGTCGCGCACTTCTTCGAGGATTGCGATGAGTTTTGGCCCATCAGCGAGGATGTCCTTGAGCGAGGTGGGGAATTGGTGGCAAACCGCCACTAGCCCCTGTGGCGTAACGGTGTCGGCCATGCTCTCCAGCACCTGCTCGCTGACAAACTCAACGTCGACACCGGCGTCAACGGCAGTCTGGGCGATGTCGGTGTAGCGGTCAAGTGCGGTGGGCGTTGCGTACAGCTCCACAACTAGTTCCGGGCGGAATGTCAGAGCCTCCGCTACTGCCTGAGGGCCTTCAAGGAGGAAAAGGCCTGTTTCGAGGCGAGCATCGCGTTTGGCAAGTTTTGCAACGGCGCGGACTCGCGGCGAACGTGGATTGTCGATCATTTGCCCAGCTTAGGGGCGGAAACAACGAACGCCCCAGCACCGCGCGGGTGATGGGGCGTTCGTGAAAAGAAAACCTACGCTGCGTCGACCTTGGGGGCTGACGTGTCTGCAGGAAGTGCTGCCTTCGCGGTCGCAACGATCTTGGCGAACGTGGCGGGCTCGGTGACGGCCAGCTCGGCGAGGATACGGCGGTCAACCTCAATACCGGCCAAGTTCAGGCCCTGGATAAGACGGTTGTACGTCAGTCCGTTGGCACGCGAGGCCGCGTTGATGCGCTGGATCCACAGGCGACGGAAGTCACCCTTCTTCTGGCGACGGTCACGGTATGCGTAGACGAGCGAGTGGGTAACCTGCTCTTTTGCCTTGCGGTACAGGCGCGAACGCTGACCGCGGTAGCCCTCTGCACGCTCAAGGATTACGCGACGCTTTTTGTGAGCGTTTACTGCTCTTTTTACTCTGGCCATGATCTAGTTCCCTAATCCCCTACTTGCCGTACTTGCCGAGAAGCTTCTTGATGCCCTTGGCGTCCGCAGGAGCCAGCGACTGGTCCATGTTGAGGCGGCGGGTAACCTCGGAGGATTTCTTCTCCAGGTTGTGACGCATACCAGCGGACTGCTTCATGATCTTGCCCGAGCCGGTCACCTTGAACCGCTTCTTGGCGCCCGAGTGGGTCTTCTGCTTAGGCATCTGTTTCCTCTTTCGTTGGTGCTACCTCGGCCGGTGTTTCCGCCGATGAAGTCTGGGGGTCTGATGTCGATGTTTTCGACGGCTTGTTAGCGACACGTCGCGCTTCGGCCTCAGCCTTCGCTTCCGCCTTGTTCTTGAGCGGACCGATGACCATCACCATGTTGCGACCGTCGATGGTCGGTGTGGACTCGACGACGCCGAACTCCGCTACGTCTTCTGCAAATCGCTGCAGCAGACGAACGCCCTGGTCGGGGCGGGACTGCTCGCGACCTCGGAACAAGATCATTGCTTTGACCTTGTCGCCAGCCTGCAGGAAGCCCTCGGCGCGCTTGCGCTTCGTTTCGTAGTCGTGCTTGTCAATCTTGAGACGGAAACGGACCTCTTTAAGAACCGTGTTCGCCTGGTTGCGCCGAGCTTCTTTGGCCTTCTGCGCGGTTTCGTACTTGAACTTGCCGAAGTCCATGATTTTCGCGACGGGCGGCTTGGAATTGGGAGCTACCTCAACCAAATCCAGGTCGGCCTCTTGAGCCAAGCGAAGTGCGTCTTCAATGCGGACGACGCCGACCTGTTCGCCATTCGGGCCAACAAGACGGACCTCCGGAACGCGGATTCGGTCATTGGTGCGGGGATCGCTGATGCGTTTCTCCTCTGCTTACGTGGTGGGCCACAACCAGCCTGCAGGTGCAGGTTGGCGACGTAAGGGAAGAATTCTGGCGCGCTAAGCACCACACCCTAGCTACCCGCACAACCCTTACGGGACGTGCTGGCGGGGTGTAACTACCCGGTAACCTTAAGATGCGGTGAACGGGTGGGAGAATCTCCACTTTCGTGCCGGATGGGCGTTATGCCCTCCGGAGCCTGGACAAGACTAGCAGAGGAACCACTAATGAGCGAGCCCGACCAGATCAGAGACATTGCAGAGGTTCCAGCGATCGAAGTAATCAACACCGTGGCAATCCACCTCTTAAGTGCGGCGGCGGTGAAACTAGGCCTCGCCGAGGATCCGGATGCGCAACTCGACCTGGACGAAGCGCGGAAGCTGATCAATGCTCTGGCGGGGCTCGTGACCGCCAGCGCACCCGAGCTCGGAGACCATCACGCCCTCGCTCTGCGTGACGGGCTCCGTACCGTGCAGTTGGCATTCCGCGAAGCATCCAGCTTCCCCGACGCGCCCGGCAAAGGCCCCGGCGAGAAGTGGACCGGCCCGGTCAACTAACCGGTCCTCCCGACAAGTTGGACTAGTTTCTTTCGACGCTGCCGCGCCGAACTCACGTTCTCAAACGTCAGCTCGGCGGGTCAGCGCGAATAAATGCGTCGAGAATAACTTCTGACGCATCGATGGTGTTGTCTCCTGCGCGGGGCCAGATGTGTCCGCCGCCGTCAACTGTGTTGACAGAAATAAAGGAATCGCCGTCACAATCGTCGAAGGCCACCCTGGTCACCGTTGCGGCGGGCGCTTCCTGCAGAACCGATTCGGTGCCTGACGTGTCGCACGAGTCGCGCCCCATCCACACATCCACCGCATCCCATACTGACGGGCTGGCGGTAATGGCCAGCGCCGCGTTTTGCTCGGCGACCGGCAGCCCACCCTCGTAGGGCACAGTGTCATCCGCCGTTCCGTGAACAATAACGAGCGGAAGCACATTCTGCGTTGGGCATTCCGTGACGTTGTACGAGCCTCCGACCGAGGCGACACCCGCGATTCGATCTCCGAGCTCGCACGCCACGCGGTAGGACATCATTCCCCCGTTAGAGAATCCGCTCACGTATACCCGTTCTGGGTCGGCACCGTACGACGGGAGCTCATCAAGGATGGCCTCGACAAACGCAATGTCGTCGGCTGGCTCAACTCCGGTTTCACCACAACATCCGCCGGCGTTCCAGACCTTCCCACCCACGGACACCTCGGACCCATCCGGGTATACGGCGATAAACCGGTCGCTCTCGATGCTGTCGGTGAAGCCCGTGTATAACTCGAAGTTTTCTTTGTTGCCCGTAGCCCCGTGGAAGGCGACAACAACGGGTAGTTGCTCGTCAGTGGTGTGTTCCGGTGCGCGGATGAGGAACTTGCGGTCGACATCGTCAACGCGAACGATGACCTCAGACGCGACGGCGTCCACCGTTGTTGGCTCTGGATCCTCGGCAACGCAACCCGAGACGGCCATCACCCCGACCAGCACTGCGACAACAACGGCGAGACGGGATGAGACTGGACGCATTGTTCCTACTTCGTCGCAACTAACTGAACCCGCAGCGAATCAACTCGGGTAGCAATGAGCGTATCTTCGGACCACCGTTGTTGCAGCCGTTCCATCAACTGAGCCAACGCGACCCGGTCAAGCCCGGGAATGAGCGAGAGGTGAACCAGAAGTTCAGCACCGATCAGCCGCGCATCGGGGTCACCGGGTGCGAGCTGCACGGCTACCACCGAGTTCTCTGGTTCTGCTGCAGCGATGAAGGCCCCGAGCACATCTTCGTCGAGGTAGCTCGGTTTCCAGGGCTGCCCCTGTGCGATAGCCCACAGTGCTGGGCGGCGAATTGCGAACTCGGTTGGTGTTGTCGGGTCGAGGATGACCACATCGGTTTGTTCACTGGCTGCAGCGATGGCCACACGCACGGCATCGGCCGGGACGGGGCGGGCCTTGGGGTTCCACGCTGACATTGTGGCGACGGAGGAGAAGACGGGCATCACCGTTCGACCATCAGGTCCAGCCACCGTCACAATGGACAACTCTTGACTTTTGTCGATCGTCACCCCGTGTTCATTGGTACCTGATTCACCGAGCGCGGCGACTAGGGGAATCAGCAACCGCGCTTCCCGGAGGGCAGCGACAACGTCCGCTTCCCCCATCTCTTTGGCCCGGAACCGTCGGAGTGCCTCAATCAGGCGCTCCGGAGCTGACCCGTCATCGCTGGTGTGGCTATTGGGTTCAAAGGATCGACCCTGCCACGGGACGCCGGCTGAGTCAGTGGAAGCCATAAGTGGATGGGCGAACTTAGTCGCTCGCCACGTCCAGAGCTTCTGCGAGCGTGAACGCTTTTGCGTACAGCGCCTTGCCAACAATGGCACCTTCGAGCCCACGAGAGACGAGGGTGCGTAGCTCAGCAATATCATCGAGACTCGAAATTCCGCCAGATGCAATAACGGGACGCTCGGTACGCTCCATTACCTGCTGAAGCAGTTCGATGTTGGGTCCCTTGAGGGTTCCGTCTTTGGTGACATCCGTGACTACATATCGGCAGCAGCCCGCTTCTTCGAGTCGGTCCATAACCGTCCACAGGTTGCCCCCTTCCTGCGTCCAGCCCCGCGCGGCGAGTGTTGTGCCGCGAACGTCGAGCCCTACGGCGATAGCGTCACCGTACTCGGCAATCACGTGGGCTGCCCACTCTGGATTCTCGAGCGCCGCAGTGCCAAGATTGATTCTTTTTGCACCGGTTTGGAGCGCCGCTTCCAGGCTGGCATCGTCGCGGATGCCTCCCGATAGCTCAACGCTGACCGAACGAGGGGTGTTCTTAATGACTTTGCGGATGACACTCTGATTGTTGCCGCGCCCGAAAGCAGCGTCGAGGTCCACTAGGTGGATCCACTCCGCGCCTTGATCAACCCACTCCCCTGCTGCGTCAATCGGGTCGCCGTAGCTTGTTTCGCTGCCAGCCTCACCCTGTGTCAGTCGGACGGCTTTTCCGCTCGCGACATCGACGGCAGGCAAAAGGATCAGACCAGGGGTCTTATTGAACTCGCTCATTTACGTTCTCTCTCCGGCCGCGTGCAGAACTACGGCAAACAAACAACCGATCCTAACCCAATTTGTGGGAGGTATTCGGTGTGGATTACAGGGATGTTAGCCAGTTCCTCAGCAGGGTTATTCCTGCTTCTCCAGACTTCTCTGGGTGGAATTGAGTGGCAGATAGTGGGCCATTCTCCACGGCTGCCAAGAACCGTTCTCCATGCTGAGCCCAGGTTAGCTTCGCGGTGGGAAATGGCGGCTGCGGCTGTAGTTCCCATTTGGTAGCGCCGTAAGAGTGAACGAAGTAGAACCGTTCATCTCGGATACCTGCGAACAGGCGAGACTCTTCTGGCGACTCGACTGTATTCCACCCCATATGGGGAAGAACAGGAGCGGAGAGCTCTTCGACTGTTCCCGGCCACTCGCCGAGCCCCTCGGTGTCGTTACCTCGCTCGACCCCGTGCTCAAACATGATCTGCATTCCGACGCAGATACCGAGAACGGGACGGCCTCCCGCCAGACGGCGGTCAATGAGCTCGCCTCCGCGCACAGTAGCAAGAGCTGCCATCACGGCGGAGAAAGCTCCGACCCCGGGGACAAGCAATCCGTCCGCTGCCGCGACGGCAGAGCGGTCTGCGGTAAGTCGCACATTGGCGCCCGCGAGCTCGAGAGCCTTTGCGGCAGAGTGGACGTTGCCCGATCCATAGTCAAGCAGGACGACTGTCGGTGAAATCACGATTAGAGGGCACCCTTGGTTGACGGAATTCCGCTGACTTTGTCGTCGCGAGCGACGGCAAATCTCAAGGCTCGTGCGAACGCTTTAAACTCGGCCTCGGCGATGTGGTGGGGATCGCGGCCGGCGAGAACCGTTACGTGCACGGTGAGCCCGGCGTTGAATGCGATGGCTTCAAACACGTGACGGACCATCGATCCAGTGAAGTGACCGCCGATTAAGTGGAACTCAAATCCAGCGGGTTCTCCCGTGTGCACCAGGTATGGCCGGCCCGAGATGTCGACAACGGCCTGCGCAAGCGCGTCGTCGAGCGGAACGAGAGCATCACCGAAACGCGATATGCCAGCTTTGTCTCCAAGCGCCTGCGCAATGGCTTTGCCCAAGGAAATCGCGGTGTCCTCAACCGTGTGGTGAACGTCAATTTCAGTGTCGCCGGTCGACCGCACTGTGAGGTCAATCAGCGAGTGTTTAGCGAATGCCGTCAGCATGTGGTCGAAGAATGGAACCGATGTACTAATTGTGGATTGGCCGGAACCGTCCAAATTGAGAGTGAGTTCGATGCTCGACTCGCTGGTCTCCCGCTGAATGTGCGCGGTGCGCTCGATCGTCATAGTTCAATCCTAGCGAGAGCTTCTAGGAACGCGGTTGTCTCTGACTCGGTTCCTGCCGTCACGCGCAGATGACCGGGGATGCCCAGGTCACGAATCAGAATGTCGTCCTCAAGGAGCTTCTCGAATACCCCGTGCGGATCCTTGACGCCGCCAAAGAGCACAAAGTTTGACCAGCTATCGTGCGGCTGGTAGCCGAGGCGAGCCAGCTCCACCAGAAGTCGATCGCGCTGTCCTTTGATGTCATCAACCATCGCGAGCATTTCGGATGTGTGGGCCAAGGCAGCAATAGCCGCTGCCTGGGTCAACGCGGACAGGTGATACGGCAGCCGAACGAGCCGCATCGCATCCGCAATGGCCGGGTCCGCGGCGAGATATCCCACGCGGGCACCGGCAAAGGCGAATGCCTTGCTCATGGTGCGAGACACGATCAGCCGTGGACGACCCTCAAGGAGAGTGAGAGCGGTTGGCTCGCCCGTAGGAGCAAACTCTGCATATGCCTCGTCTACAACAACAATGCCGTCCGTGGCGTCATACGCAGCGGCTATGGTCTCCAAGGACAGCGGAGTGCCAGTGGGGTTGTTGGGTGAGCAGAAGAAGATAATGTCTGGCTGAGTGTCGGTCGCCCACTTCACGGCCGTTTCTGGGGAGATGAGAAACTCTTCATCCCGTACTCCCTCAATCCACTTCGTCCCGGTTCCAGACGCAATGATCGAGTGCATTGAGTAGGTAGGAGGAAAACCGAGAACACTGCGCCCAGGACCGCCAAAAGCTTGGAGGATCTGCTGCAGCACTTCGTTTGACCCGTTCGCCGCCCATACGTTGTCTCGGGTGAGCCCGTGACCCAGATACCTCGCGAGTGATTCCCGGAGTTCAGTAAACTCTCGATCGGGATAGCGATTCACCTTGAGTATCGCCGCCGCCAGGGATTCAACGATGCTACGGGCGACCGCTTCAGGAATGGGGTGGGTGTTTTCGTTGACGTTCAACGCGATGCGGACGGCCTTTTGCGGTGCACCGTACGGGGTGATTCCCCGGAGATCGTCGCGGATGGGGAGGTCTGAGAGTGATGTCACCACACGAGCTTAAAGGTCCAAGAGGTAGCGCGCATACGAACGCGCCTGTTGCCAGGCAGTAAAGGTTCTTACCGGAGTGATGCGCTTGCGGTGACGTACTCGGCTGGGATATCCAGCGACTGGCCCGGGCGGACATCGGCAGATGTCAACGTGTTGAGTTTCACCAGGTCTGCGATGAATTCGCGAGGATCCGAGTTGGGCGCCAACTCCTCGGCCAGCTCCCATAGCGACTGACCAGACAGCACTGTCACAGACTGCAGCGGCTCAGACGACCCTGCGGAGGTAGCTACAGCTCCGCCACCGTTCAGAGCAAAGATAAATGCGCCTGCGACAATGGGTGCTGCGACGAGGAAGGTCACAACAGCGCGCCCACGCGGCGTAATCCGTAGGCGGGTCTTACCGGCCGGCGTGCCCTGAACGGCCCGCTGTGACGTTGCTGTGTCGTGAAGCATGGTGCTCATGTCGTCTCCTTGGAGGGTATTCGTATCCGGCACTCGGCCGGGAGTGCCGGATACGAAGCTTTGAACCGAACATATCTTCGATTAACGTAATTATCAAGAGAACATTCGAATATTCGTACCCAAAATGTGGCGACACACTCGAACGGGTGTTTCTAATAGCTTCGAATATGGATACAGTTTCGATTGTCTGAAGTTCACACAACCAGACACCACCGACATTTCTGGAGAACCATGGACGAGACACCATCCAGTCGAGCCGACCGACCGACGACCCGTCGTCGAACGAACCTCAGCGACAAGCAGCGTGCAATCCTTGAGGCAATCCAACGTTCGGTCAGCACTCGCGGATATCCGCCGAGTATGCGGGAGATCGGCGACGCGGTTGGGCTTTCGTCGCTATCGAGTGTGACTCACCAGCTCGGGCAGCTTGAGCTCAGCGGTTACCTCCGCCGGGATCCCAATCGACCGCGCGCGATCGAGATCTTGATCGACCTCCAGCCAGCAGAGGCCGCTCCGGACACAACGCCAACCATTGGCGACGCTGCCATGGTTCCGCTCGTCGGTCGCATTGCTGCCGGTGTCCCCATCACTGCAGAACAGCAGATTGATGAGATTTTCCCTTTGCCCCGTCAGCTTGTGGGTAAGGGTGATTTATTTATGCTGAAGGTCGTTGGTGAATCCATGATCGACGCGGCAATTTGTGACGGCGACTGGGTGGTAGTTCGCCAGCAACAGACTGCGGAGAACGGCGACATCGTTGCCGCGATGCTCGACGATGAAGCGACGGTGAAGGTCTTCCGTCAGCGCGACGGGCACACTTGGCTGCTCCCCCGAAACACCAACTTTGAACCCATTCTTGGAGACTATGCGGTCGTGCTTGGAAAAGTCGTCGCGGTAATGCGCTCGCTCTAAGCTGCCTCAACAGCACCGTGGTGGCCGGCCCTGTGGGTCGGCCACCACGGTTTTTTATGCCGTAGTGAACGGAGTGAGCGCTTCGACGTTCTGCGGGTGCACAAGAGCTTTTACGAGCGTGCCGTCTTCGAGGTACTCGGTGGACAGCACACGTCCGCCCACGTGCAGCCGCGAGATTACTTCACCGCGGTGGTACGGAACCAGCAGCGTCATCTCCACTTCTGGAGCTGGCAAGACCTCGGTGATCCGCTCAAGGAGCTCGTCAATGCCCTCTCCTGTGCGAGCAGAAACGAAGACAGCTTTAGGCTCGAGCCCTCGCAAGACCAGACGCTGATCATCGTCCACGAGATCGCTCTTGTTGAAGACAACAATCTCGGGGATGTCGCGCGCTCCTACGTCGCCGATGACGTCTCGAACGGTGGTCAGCTGGCTGCCCGGGTCGGGGTGTGAGCCGTCAACAACGTGAACAACAACGTCCGATTCGCCGATCTCCTCAAGTGTCGACCGAAATGCCTCCACAAGCTGGTGAGGAAGGTTGCGAACGAAACCGACTGTGTCCGTGAAGGTAAACGGAATACCTTGCTCGGTGACGGATTTGCGCACCGTGGCGTCCAGAGTAGCGAACAGAGCGTTCTCGACCAACACGCCTGCAGAGGTCAGCCGGTTGAGCAGACTGGATTTACCAGCGTT
>DASYMY010000303.1:0-8533 GCA_036008825.1 Glaciihabitans sp. | reverse complement strand
AGATTCGCTTGATAACGTCAACGCGTCCCACCTTGCTCACATAGGCAATGAGAATGCCGACAACAAGTGCCGCTTCGAGGCCCTCTCGGAGGCCAATCAGGAAATTTGCGAGCACAGCTAACCTTTGTCGCGGGTGCGGATGAAGTTTGGTAAGGCTTACCTAACCGACGTGACTTTACTCGGGTATGCCTATCCTGTCCATGAGCTATTTCGAAAGGGCCACCATGAGCGAGCAGGAACGCGTGTTATTCGTTCACGCCCACCCGGATGATGAATCCATCTCCACCGGCGGAACACTGGCGACCCTGGTTGAGCGCGGCGCGCAGGTCACGGTTCTTACCTGCACGCGGGGAGAACGCGGCGAAGTGATCCCGGCGGAGCTCCAGCACCTCCTCGACTCTCACCACGCATTGGCGAGCGAGAGGGAAGGGGAACTGACGGCTGCGCTTGGCGCCCTTGGTGTCACCGATCAGCGCTACCTCGGCGATGCCAACGCTAGATGGGCCGGAAGAGAGCCGCGTCGCTACCTTGACTCCGGCATGGTGTGGGGGCAGGACGGCGCTGAGGCGACCGGTGTCCTGGATCCGGACTCCCTCACCGCTGCTGATTTCGGCGAAGTCGCGTCGGATATTGCGGCCGTCATTGCGGACATCCGCCCCCATGTTGTGATCAGTTATAACGACTTCGGGGGATACGGTCACCCGGACCATATTCGTGCAGCCCAGGCGGCTGAGCGGGCTGCTGACGTGTACGACATTCCGTTCTACGCTGTGGAGCCCGACAGCTCAGCGGCAACACCCACAATCACGGTTGACGTCTCTCCGGTGCTGGAGCGTAAGCGGGCGGCGCTTGCTGCGCACCGAACCCAGATCGTCGTTGATGGTACGAATTTTGCGCTCTCCAACGGCGTTTCGCAGCCCATCAGCGAGGTGGAGATGTTTCGCCGGGTGCACCGAGTTCATCCGCACGGGCTTACCCCCTTCGCGGAGCAGAGCGTTGGGGTCAAAATCTTTGCCGCCGTTTTGGGGCTCGCGGTAGGAATTGTTGTCGGAGCAATTCTCACGGTCGCGCACGAGGCATCCGTCACTATTGGTGGTCTTCCCATTCCTTACGGACTTATTGCGGCCATTGTGATTGTGACCTGCCTTTTGGTCGGTTTGCGGCTCGTTTTTGGCACACGCACTGTGGCTGCGGCCGCTGCAGCTGGCCTGGTGATCGCCGTTGCGGCTCTGTCGTTGAGGAGTGCGGGCGGATCTGTGCTGGTGGGGCAAACCTCATCCGGGTTTGTCTGGGCGATCGCGCCGACTCTCATTGCGGTGATCGTGGTGGGGTGGCCGCAGCTTCCCAGTCGCAGCCGGGATAAGATTGGAACTCCCCAAACGAAGTGAAAGGATCACTGACACAGTGACCTACGTCATCGCCCTTCCGTGTGTCGACATCAAGGACCGCGCATGCATCGACGAATGCCCCGTCGACTGCATCTATGAGGGCGACCGCATGCTCTACATTCATCCCGATGAGTGTGTTGACTGCGGCGCCTGCGAACCGGTCTGCCCGGTCGAAGCGATCTACTACGAGGATGACCTCCCCGACCAGTGGGCGGACTACTACAAAGCCAACGTTGAGTTCTTTGACTCCGTCGGCTCTCCCGGTGGAGCCGCAAAGGTCGGCGTTATCCACAAGGATCACCCCGTCATTGATGGGGTACCGCCTCAGGCTGCAGCGCACTAGTGGCGCTGACGCTTCCCGACTTTCCTTGGGATGCCCTCGTACCGTTCGCTGAGCGTGCCCGCGCGCACAGTGACGGAATCATCGATCTGTCGGTGGGCTCTCCGGTAGACCCAACGCCTGAACACATTCGTCGTGCCCTGGCCGAGGCGACCGATGCGCACGCCTACCCGCTCACTGCGGGAACGGTGGAACTGCGAGAGGCAATCGTGCGGTGGTACGCCCGCCGCCGCAATGTCTCCGATCTGCAGGTCGCCAACGTGCTTCCGTCCATTGGATCCAAAGAGTTGATTGCTTGGATGCCACTGATGCTGGGTCTTGGCCCGGATGACGTTGTTGTTGAGCCCTCCGTGTCGTACCCGACCTACGCCATTGGTGCTGCGCTCGCCGGCGCCCAAGTTGTGGCATCGGATGATCCCGCGTCGTGGCCAAGCAACACCAAGCTCATCTGGATCAACTCGCCGGGTAACCCCGACGGTCGAGTGCTCGATGTCGATGGTCTGCGCGCAGCTGTTGCCCGCGCCCGCGAGCTCGGAGCGGTGATTGCCAGCGACGAGTGTTACGCCGAGCTGAACTGGGATGGGGACGAACCAACCCCCTCCATCCTCGATCCACGCGTCATCAACGGAGACCGCCGTGGTGTGCTGTCGGTGTACTCCCTGAGCAAACAATCGAACCTGGCCGGCTACCGAGCCGGATTTGTCGCAGGATGCAGCACCGTTATTGGTGAACTGCTAGGAGTGCGCAAACACGCGGGCCTCATTCCCCCTGCTCCTGTGCAAGCGGCGATGGTCGCCGCTCTGGACGACGACGATCACGTCAGTGCTCAGCGCGAACTGTACCGATCGCGCCGTGACCGATTGTTGCCTGCTCTCGAGTCGGCCGGATTCCGGATCGACCACAGCGAAGCCGGGCTGTACCTCTGGGCCACCCGCGGCGAAGACGCCTGGGTGACCGTGGCTGCCATGGCCGATCTGGGTATTTTGGTGGTTCCCGGCACCTTCTATGGTGACGGTTCACCCCAGCACGTTCGGGTGGCTCTGACCACAACGGACGCTCATATTGACGCGGCTGTAGCCCGGTTGACCGGCATCTAAACGTTGGCGGAATCCTCTAACGAATTTCGACGAGTTTTTGTCGGATGCAACAGTGCGTCGATTCGCCATTTATGCTTGACGAGTGAACGACGCTGCAGACGCTAACGCCGAGAAGGCTATCCTCCATTTCCGCGGCGTAAGCGCCGAGTTCCCCGTGATTCGCGCGGCCGACGGACGAGATGCAATCGACATCTCTACCCTGACTAAACAAACAGGGCTCACCACGCTTGATGTGGGGTTCGTCAACACTGCCGCCACGCGGAGCTCCATCACCTACATTGACGGGGACAAAGGCATTCTGCGATATCGCGGATATGACATCGCCGACGTTGCGGAGCACTCGACTTACCTTGAGACAGCATGGTTGCTGATCTACGGAGAGCTGCCCACAGCAGAGGAACTCGCGGCCTTTGACACTCGAGTAAGGCGCCACACCCTTATTCACGAAGACCTACGGCGAATTTTCGATGCGCTGCCCCACGACGCTCACCCCATGTCGGTGCTATCGAGCGCTGTGTCTGCCCTGTCGACCTACTACGAGCACTCCCTGAGTGTGCGGGACCCTGAGCAAGTTGAGGTGTCCACCGTCCGGTTGCTGTCCAAACTTCCCGTTATTGCCGCCTACGCGCACAAAAAAAGCCTGGGGCACGCGTTCCTCTATCCAGACAACAACCTCAGCTTTGTAGACAACTTCCTTCGTCTGAACTTCGGAACGATGGCCGAGCCGTACGTGGTGAATCCCGTGGTGAGCAAGGCCCTTGAGCGGTTGCTCATTTTGCACGCCGACCACGAACAAAACGCATCGACGTCAACCGTGCGTCTGGTGGGCTCGACCGAGTCGAACATTTTCTCCTCCATCTCTGCGGGAATTAACGCCCTCTACGGTCCGCTGCACGGAGGAGCGAACGAAGCGGTACTTGAGATGCTTCAGGAGATCAAAGACTCTGGCGAGGGTGTCGAGAAGTTTGTAGAGCGCGTCAAAAACAAAGAAGCCGGCGTTCGCCTGATGGGCTTTGGGCACCGGGTCTACAAGAACTTTGATCCCCGTGCTCAGCTGGTCAAACAAAGTGCCGACGAGGTACTCGAGGCTCTCGGCGTGCAGGACGACCTGCTCGATATCGCCAAAGAGCTCGAAGCAGTTGCGTTGGCGGACGACTACTTCATCTCGCGCAAGCTATACCCAAACGTGGACTTCTACACGGGTGTTATCTACAAAGCAATGGGATTCCCGCCGCGAATGTTCACGGTGTTGTTCGCCATTGGACGTCTGCCCGGCTGGATCGCGCACTGGCGTGAGATGAACGTCGACCCGGAGAAGCGCATTGGGCGCCCCCAGCAGCTGTACACGGGCTCTCCGTCCCGCGAATGGCCAGACCGCCCCGAAGCGTCGACCGAGCAGTAACCTGCGGGGCACACTCCACAAACAAGCGCACCCGCTTACGGCCTTGCCGTAAGCGGGTGCGCTTGTTTGGTGGTGTTGTTAGTTAGGCGTGCAGGGCGCTGTTGAGCGTGATGCCCTTTCCCGATCGGGCAAGCACTTCAACGGCTCCGGTCAGCGAGTTGCGACGGAAGAGAAGGCCCGGCACCCCACTGAGTTCCACGGCCTTGACCGTCTGCGGTTCAGCACCTGCTGAGGTGCTCGCGCTGGAGGAGTCGATAATTCGAACTTTGGTGCCCGCCGTCACATACAGTCCAGCTTCAACAACGCTGTCATCTCCAATGGAGATGCCGATACCGGAGTTCGCGCCGAGAAGGGCACGTTCGCCAATGCTCACGCGCTCTGTTCCCCCGCCAGACAGGGTGCCCATGATGGAGGCGCCGCCGCCAATGTCAGACCCGTCGCCCACAACGACGCCCTGCGAGATGCGGCCCTCGACCATGGAGGTGCCGAGGGTTCCTGCGTTGAAGTTCACGAAACCTTCGTGCATAACGGTGGTGCCGGGGGCCAGATGTGCACCGAGGCGCACGCGCGAGGCATCGGCGATGCGCACCCGCGCGGGGCTGACGTAGTCAAGCAGGCGAGGGAACTTGTCGATTCCGGTCGCAGTGATGCCCGCCCGCTGGAGGGCGGGGCGAAGACGAGTGAAATCATCCGGGTGCACGGGACCCGCGTTCGTCCACGTCACAATTGGCAACTGGCCAAACAGTCCATCGAGGTTGATGCTGTTTGGTGCGACCAGCAGGTGGCTGAGCAAGTGCAGACGCAGGTAAGCGTCTGATGTGCTCTGCGGTGGCGCATCCAGGTCAATGTCGATGGTGACAAAATCCACGCTCACGTTGCGTCGTGGGTCAGCAATCGCCAGTTCTTCGAACTCGGCGGGGGCGATGTATCGGTCGGTACCGGCGGGAAGGGAACCCAGTTTCGGTTCGGGAAACCAGGTGTCCAAGACGGTGCCGTCCCCGGCAATGGTGGCCAGGCCGTAGCCCCAGGCAGCGCGAGAAGTCATACCACCAGAGTACCGAGTGTGCTTGCCCGTAGAATTCTGCAATGCAGAATGTGACAACGACTCCGCCCATTCTTGATCTCGCCGCAACGTCTATTGAGCTGACCCGTCAGCTGTGCGACATCGAATCGGTGTCGGGGGATGAGGCCACCATTGCTGATGCCATCGAGGCATCTCTGGCCGGGCTCAGCCATCTCACGGTGATCCGCGATGGGGACGCCGTTGTCGCCCGCACCCACCTGGGCCGTGACAAACGAGTGGTCATTGCCGGTCACATTGACACTGTTCCGATCAATAACAATCTCCCCACCCGGTTCGAAACCATTGATGGTGTTGAGTACCTCTGGGGGCGCGGAACGGTTGACATGAAGGCCGGCGTGGCTGTGCAGCTGAAGCTCGCCGCTGAGCTGACCAACCCGGTCGCCGACATTACCTGGATTTGGTACGACCACGAAGAGGTCGCAGCTGACCTCAACGGGTTAGGGCGATTGGCCGACAACCAGCCCGAACTTTTGATGGGGGACTTCGCAATTCTGGGGGAGCCCAGCAAGTCGGAGGTTGAAGGTGGCTGCAACGGCAACCTTCGTGTGGAAGTTCGCACATTCGGTGTGCGCTCGCATTCGGCCAGGTCCTGGGTTGGCCACAATGCCATTCACGACGTCGCGCCGATCCTGGCAACCCTCGCCGCGTACGTTCCCCGCGAAGTCGAAGTCGACGGCCTGGTCTACCGTGAGGGACTCAACGCTGTCGGAATTTCCGGAGGTATTGCCGGCAACGTGATCCCTGATGAAGCGATGGTTCATATCAACTACCGTTTCGCCCCTAGCCGCTCCGGTGCGGAAGCGGTTGCCCACCTCGAAGAGCTGTTTGCCGGATTCGACATCACCGTTGTTGACCTGGCCGAGGGCGCACGCCCCGGACTCGACGCCCCACTCGCCCAAAACTTTATTGCCGCAGTAGGAGGGGAGGCGCCGCGCCCCAAATATGGCTGGACCGACGTCGCTCGTTTCTCCGCCCTCGGAACCCCCGCCGTGAACTTTGGTCCCGGCGACCCACTCAAAGCCCACGCCGACGATGAGCGGGTTGCTGTCGAGCAAATCACGGCCTGCGAGGTTGGGTTGCGCACATGGTTGACCTCCCCAGGTGACTAATGCGGTACACCCGCTAACCACAGCGGATGCCTCCAGCGCGGCAAATGCCGCACTGACCTGGTTGCGCCGGTGGCCGTGGTGGCTGAGCGTTACGGCGATTTTTGTGATCTCCCGGGTGGTGACCACCAGCATCCTGTTGGCGTTCGCCGCCGCCCAGGCGCCCACCGCATGGGCCGACGCTCAACCCGATTACTTCTCGTTCGCCACCATGTGGGACGCGAATTGGTACTACATCATCAGTGTTGTTGGGTACCCCAGTGAGTTGCCGGTGACGGCCGATGGTCATATTGGGGAAAGCGCCTGGGCGTTTATGCCCGTCTATCCGATGCTTCTCGCCGCGCTCGGGTGGGCAACCGGACTCCCGTTTGCGGTGCTCGCTGTTTCGGTGTCCGTGGTCTTCGGTCTCGGTGCCGCGCTCATGTTTTACCGCCTGATGAACCTCGTACTGCCTGCCGGTACTGCTCTGTTCTCTGTGGTGCTCTTCTGCTTTGCGCCGCTGTCTCCGCTGCTGCAGCTCGCCTACGCCGAATCGCTGCACATGTTCCTGCTTGTTATTGCGCTCTACCTGCTGGTCAAGCGCCAGTACTGGATGTTGGCACCCGTGCTTGCTGTCGCTAGCCTCACCCGGCCCAGTGGTTTGGCCTTTGCGTTGGCACTGCTTCTGCACGTGATCTACCGGTGGGCGGTGCGTGCCCGCGACCCGTTTCCAGTGGCCGAGCGGGTGGCATCCGTCTCTGTTGCAGTGTTCAGCGGTGTGATGGGACTGGTCTGGCCAATTACGGCGTGGATTGTGACCGGGTCGCTGACGGCGTACACGGACACTGAGCTGGCCTGGCGAGCCCCGTACGTTGGTTATGGTGAGCTGATCCCGTTTGCGCCGTGGATTCAGGGCGCCAACTGGTGGATCCCGAAGCCTTTTGGCCCCATTCTGTTGGTGCTGACCATTGGTCTGTTTGTTTGTTTTATGTTCAGCCCGTGGGTGAAGCGGCTGGGGGTAGACCTACGGCTGTGGGTGGCCAGCTACGTGCTCTATCTGTTGGCCGTGTTTTTTCCGCAATCCAGTACGTTCCGATTGCTGATCCCGGTGTTTCCGCTACTCGGTGCGCTGGCCGTTCCTCGGTCGCTGCTCTACCGGACTCTGCTCGTTGCGGCGTTTATCGCCGGTCAAGTTGGGTGGATTTATATCGCGTGGTGGGTTGATGGATACGACTGGACGCCACCCTAAGTAGAATGTTGAGATAACCCCGTTTTTGGCTATTCGAGAAATAGACGATAATGGAGGGGTATCCAATGAAAGGGGACTACTCATGGCAGCCATGAAACCGCGGACCGGAGACGGCCCAATGGAGGCTGTTAAAGAAGGTCGCCTCATTATCGTGCGCGTTCCTCTCGAGGGCGGCGGACGCCTGGTCGTCTCCGTCAACGATGCTGAAGCCAAAGAGCTTCACGACGCTCTCGCGAACGTTGTCTCGGCCTAACTAGCTTTCTCGCTGGAAACAGCACTAGAGCGGACTTTCCCACGTGGGCAAGTCCGCTCTGCTGTTCGCTCTTGGGCGTTAGTCGTTGACCTTGGTCAGTTGGAGCAGACCGTCACCAACCGGCGACAGGGCACTGTGCACGGCCTGTGAGCCACCGATCTCGCGCAGCAGCGATCGGAAGTCGCTGACGGTGTCGTCGCGCTGCACCGGGTCTGCCACTCGTCCGCGCCACAGGGCGTGGGCAACTAAAACGGTTCCGCCAGCTCGGGCCAGGCGAAGCCCGTGCTCCACGTATTCGATAACGGAGTGAGCGTCGGCGTCGACGAGAACAATGTCGTAGCTGGACTCGTTCATTCTCGGCAGAACGTCGAGTGCGCGGCCGGTGATCAGACGCGCCCGGTTGGGAGCAATGCCCGCCTCCGTAAACGCTTTGCGAGCGGACTGCTGATAGTCCAATTCAATATCGATGGATGTCAGAATCGCGCTGGGTGCTCCCGACATCAGATAGAGGCCACTGACGCCTAGTCCTGTGCCGATTTCGATCATGGTGCGTGCACGTGTCGCCGCAGCCACCACGGCAATTTGGGCACCCATGGCAGGGGAAACCGGTTCGACGCCCTGCTCGAGCGAGTGTT
>DASYMY010000302.1:0-13904 GCA_036008825.1 Glaciihabitans sp. | reverse complement strand
AGGAGTCGGGCGGGAGGCATCCGCTGTCAAATTAATCAGCGGTTGTCGGTGAGCCCACTTAGGCTGTCAACCATGACGGATACCCGGGTCACTGTCGACACCGATAACCACGTACTTCTTATTGGGCTGAACCGCGCTGATAAACGCAACGCCGCGGACATGGCGCTTCTCACCGAGCTGGCGCTCGCGTACGGGGAGTTGGAACGCAATCCGCAGCTGCGCTGTGGCTTCGTGTACGCCCATGGGGAGCATTTCACGGGCGGGCTTGATCTGGCCGATGTGGCTCCGCGGATTGGGCCTCAGGGTCTTGATGCCGTTCCGGACGGGGGAATTGATCCGTGGCAGGTGTCGGGTACTCGCCTGTCGAAACCGGTGGTCATTGCGGTGCAAGGCACCTGTCTCACCCTGGGTATTGAGTTGATTCTCGCCAGCGATATTGCGGTAGCCGCTGAGAGCACCACGTTTGGGCAAGTTGAGGTCTCTCGCGGCATATTGCCCTTTGGTGGGGCGACCATTCGGTTTCCGCGGGCGGTGGGCTGGGGCAACGCGATGCGCTGGATGCTCACCGGTGAGCGATTTGGTGCCCAGGAAGCACACCGGATGGGCTTGGTGCAAGAAGTTGTTCCGCACGGGCAGCAGTTCACCCGTGGGCTGGAGTTGGCGCAGCGCATTGCAGCGCAAGCTCCGTTGGCGGTGCAGGCCACGCTCGCCAACGCGCGCACGGCGATTCGCGAGGGCGATGCTACCGCTGAAGCGCTGCTTCCCACCGAACTGGTACGCCTGGCGGGCAGCCATGATGCGCGGGTAGGGATGGAAGCGTTTCTTGCCCGTTCCGATGCCCGCTTCACAGGGCAATGATCACCCCGTCGCACAGGTTTCGCCGGTCCACCCCGGTTTAGGGTGGTCGAACCGTTTATGCCCGTCAGTGGGTTTAGGGAGAGAAGCAGCTATGTCAGCATCCGAGTACGACGTTATTGTGATCGGCGCCGGGGCTGTGGGCGAGAATGTCGCCGACCGCACCGTGCAGGGTGGGCTCCGCACCCTCATCGTCGAATCTGAGCTGGTTGGTGGCGAGTGCTCTTACTGGGCGTGTATGCCCTCCAAAGTGCTGCTCCGCAGCGGTATCGCGCTTCGCGCGGCCAAAGCCGTCGCTGGCGCAAGCGAAGCCGTCACCCAGAACATTGATGTGGCCGCAACCCTTAGACGGCGCGACAGTTTCACCCACAACTGGGATGACCAGAGCCAGGTGGAGTGGTTGGAGGGCGCCGGTATTGATCTGGTCCGCGGTACCGCCCACATCACCGGGGTCAAAGAAGTGACCGTCAACGGGACGGTGTACACCGCCCGTCACGCGGTTGTTGCCAGCACCGGGTCGTCTGCGCTGCTTCCCAATATCAAAGGACTCGCCGAAGCCTCCCCCTGGACCAGTCGTGAGGCCACCAGCGCCCAAACGATTCCCTCACGCCTAGCCATCATCGGTGGTGGTGTTGTCGCAGTGGAAATGGCGACCGCGTACGCCAGCTTCGGCTGCGCCGTTACCCTCATCGCCCGCAGTGGCCTGCTGGGCACCCAGGAGCCGTTCGCGGGAGAGATTGTTGCGAAGTCGCTCAGCGAGCTGGGCGCCACCATTCTCACCGGCGCCTCCCCCTCCTCCGTTGAACGCTCAGCCGAGGGGGAAGTCACCATCACTTTGGGCGATAACTCAACCGTGGTGGCCGACGAGATTCTGGTAGCGACGGGCCGGGTACCGCGCACAACCGACCTGGGTTTAGAGAACATCAACCTGACCCCGGGTGACTGGTTTGAGACCGACGACACCCTCCTGGTGAACGGATTCGACTGGCTCTACGCCACCGGAGATGTTAACCACCGCGCCCTGCTCACCCACCAGGGCAAGTACCAGGCTCGCGCCGCCGGCGATGTTATCGTCGCGCGCGCCCTGGGGCAGACCGTTGACGATAAACCGTGGGGAACCCATGTGGCCACCGCTGATCAACGCGCCGTGCCGCAGGTCACCTTCTCGGATCCCGAAGTTGCCTCGGTCGGACTAACGGCGGATGCCGCAGAAAAGGCAGGGTTTCGCACCCGGGTTATTGACTACGACCTGGCCTCCATTGCCGGGGCCAGTGTGCACTCCGACAACTACACGGGCACGGCCCGCATGGTTGTGGACGAAGACCGTCAGGTTATCCTCGGGGTCACCTTCGTTGGACAGGACGTCAGCGAACTGGTCCATGCGGCAACCATGGCCGTGGTTGGCGAGATCCCGATCAACCGTCTGTGGCACGCGGTGCCTGCCTACCCCACCATCAATGAGGTGTGGCTGCGGTTGCTCGAAACCTATGGCCGACCAACGGACACCACGCAGTAGTTATTAGCGGCGAACGGGCAACGACTCGTACAGGCCAATCATCGAGGCAGCAGCCGTCGCCCACGTGAACCCTTCCGCGTGGGCGCGGGCTGTGTGCCCGAGGCGGGCCAGGGACGTGCTGTCGCCCAGCAGATCAACGATCGTGCGGGCCCACTGCGCCGGGTCGCGGGTGTCAACAAGAACCCCCGACTCCCCTTCAGCAACGGATTCGACCAACCCGGTTCCGCGAAAGCCCACCACGGGGGTGCCGCTCGCAGCGGACTCCAACGCCACCAGCCCAAATGTCTCAGAGTGGGACGGCACTAACGCCAAACTGGCCGCCGCGAACAGGTCGGCGAGATCCTCCCGGTCTAGGGCCCCCGTGAACCTCACATGGTCGCTCACCCCGAGCGTGTGGGCGAGTGTGACCAGTGAGTCGCGGTAGCCTTCCGCCCCAGCGGTGGGCTCCCCCACCACAACCAGGACGGGCGCAAGACCTCGCATTTCGTGTACTGCAGCGAGCACCCGAACAGCCAGTTCTTGGCCCTTCAGCGGTTGTACCCGGCCAACAACGACCAGGATCGGGCGGGACTCATTGATCCCCAGCCCTGCTCGCACCCCGGCAGCGTTTGCGGACCGCGCGGGAGTAAACAGCTCAGTGTCGACGCCGGGCGGCACAACCCACAACTTCTCGGCGGGCGCCCCCACATCGTCAATGAGTGAGGTCACCTCTGCGGATGACCCGGCCACAACTGCGTCCGCCTGCGCTGCAAGGAAAGCTTCCGTGTACAGGCGCCGGTCTGGCTCGGGGGTGTCCCCCTCGGCCAGGGCGGCGTTTTTCATAGCGGCCAGTGTGTGAAAACACTGCACAAAGGGCAGGCCCAGCTCCAGCGCAACAGGCAGGGTGGCCAGACCGCTCAGCCAGTAGTGGGCATGCAGCAGGTCGTAGCGTGGGGCACCTCGACCCACGAGGGCAGCGACGCCTTCACCAAACGCGTCGGTGACATCCGCTAACTGATTTTTAGGGATCGGAGCCAACGGGCCAGCGGCGATGGTGCGAAGTGTGACTCCATCGAAGAGTTCGGTCACTTCGAGGGCGCGTTCAGCCCGGGTGAGGAGGTCAACGGCGATACCGCGGGCAGCGAGCGCCTGTGCAATTCCCATAATGGCTGTGTTCATACCACCGGCGTCGCCGCGGCCCGGCTGCGCAGCTGGGGAGGTGTGCATCGACACCATCGCCATTGTCTGTACTGCACCGCTCATACAACAACTGTATTCTGCCCACCTGCGCTCGTTTTGAAGCGCGCGGCAGTATCACGACGTTTCGGGGGCGAACATCATCAAAACTATTGTGATCACCGGGGCCAGCTCAGGCATCGGGGCGATTGCTGCCCGCGTGCTGGCGGAGCAGGGTTGGATGTCGCGGTGGTGGGACGTAATCCTCAGCGCACCAGACAGGTTGCGGCATCCGTTGGTGGGACTGCTTTTGTTGCCGACTTTGACAGTCTGGCGCAGGTGCGGGAGTTAGCATCTGACTTGCTTGAGAAGTACCCCCAAATTGATGTGCTCGCCAATAATGCGGGCGGGTTAGTCAGCAGGCATGGCCTCAGTGTTGAGGGTTTCGAGCGCACCATTCAGCACAACCATTTGGCCCCCTTTTTGCTGACAAATCTGCTGCTGCCGCGGCTGGAATCCAGCGGAGCCCGCGTTATCGGTACCGCCAGTGTGATGAACCGCATTGGGCGCGTGCGCCCACACAATTTGAACCGCGTTCGCTTACCGTATCTGGGCGGCGCTCCCGCGTATGCGACCGCGAAGCTGGCAACGGTGCTGTTCGCTCGCGCGTTGGCAGCACGGTCGAGTGTGACCGCGTATTCGTTTCATCCCGGGTTTGTCGCCACCTCGTTTGGGCACGATTCTGCCCTATCTCGAGGGGTGATCGCGTTGGGAGCTAGTCAACAAATTACGGCCGAGGCGGGTGCGTTGCCGCTTATTCATCTCGCTTCAGGTCCGCAATTGTCGGCCGTCAGCGGGGAATACTTTGACGGTTTGTATCCCGGCGGTAAAACAGGACACGGAGCGGATGACACCACGCTCGGCACTGCGCTGTGGGAGGCGAGCGCCCGTGCGGTTGGGCTAACTTAGTTCTCGGACCTGCCCAGGCGCCAGTAGCCCATAAACGCCACATCGGAGCGGTGCAGGCCGGTGTCTCGCACCAGGAATCGGCGTAGTTCTTTGATGCACCCCGCTTCACCGGCAAGCCACGCGTAGAGGGTGTGCGGTTCGGTGTCGGCGTCGGGAGTTGCCGGTACTTCCCACAGCATCTCGGTGTCGACATCAACGTCGGCGAGTTTGTCGGCAGCGGCGGGTACCTCCGCGGCGTTGGGCACGGGCATCATCTCGGAAACCCAGGCGCGCACCGCACGATCGAGTGCCTCACCGCGTAGCAGGCTGGGGCGTTCGTCGCGAGCAAGCCAGCAGATGGTGACACCGCCGGGGGTGGCGACGGGAAGGATGTCTGCCGCCGACGGGACTTCAATAAATACCTGACCGCGAGATTTGGCTGGCAGCGCTTCAACAATGCTGCAAATTGCGGGAGCGGCGGTTTCGTCACCCGCGAGAAGGATTCGCCCGGCGACTCCCGGATTGAACTCAGCCCCACCAACTCGGCGCTCGTCGAGCGGGTCGAGGGTGCGTGCGTCGGGACCAACCACAAAGATGCTGGCACCAACAACGGCTCGGTTCACCCAGCGGGTGGCGGGGCCGGTGTCGCCGTGAATCACAAAGTCCACGTCGATCTCGTGTAGCTCGGGACGCGCTGCACGGACGGTATAGGTGCGCAGGACGGGGCGAACCGTTTCGGGGGTCTCCCGCCAGGCTGAATACCAGTCGTCGCTGTCGTGGGGAAAAGCGTCGAGGCCACTCTCACCGTTCGGGAGCACCAGCTTGATGCGCTGGTCGAGGCCGATGTAGTGGAAGTGGGCGAGGTCAACCCCGCTGAAGGTGATGCGCACGAACGAAGAACCCATTGGTTCGATGCGGGAGACCGAGACCGCAAAGCAGGTGTACGAGACGCGGGGTGCGCTCAGGGTAGCTGTGGTGTTCTTTGCGGTAGACATCTATTTGAGTATGGCATGCCTAACCTAACTCCGCGAGGTTTGTTTGTCAGGTGCGGGATACTCCCAGCGTATTTCTACTTCAGTTCATGTGCCGGGGTACGCGGTCTCAACTTGATAGACAAGTGACGGATACTTGTTCCTGCACCGCTTTGTTTGCCGAGAAGGGATTCCGATGTCACGCCGACGTCTCGCTACAACCCTTGGGGTTGCTGCTCTCGTTGTGCTCACCGGCTGCTCGGCGCCTGCGCCGGTGGAGTCCGCGCCCACAACACCGAGCGCGACCGCAGCCCCTGAGGCCACACCAGCCCCGGTCGCAACAACGGCAGCACCCATCGACCCCGCCGACTACACCTGCGAAACAATTTTGCCGCCCGCGACTCTCGCCGTTTTCGACGATCTCAGCGCCGACGGGTTCACGCTCCAGGACGATTTTGTGGAGCGCTCTCGCCAGTTCGGTGGAACCCTGGCCGACTTTGCCGACTACGGCGGAATCCTCTGCCAGTGGGCCTACCCCACCGGCGCGAACCCGGTCGACTACGGCTTCTCCCCCATCACCTCAGCACAAGCCGAGTCGCAGATGAGCGAGCTGATGTCGGGCGGTTTCATCGAGAACGAGCAAAACGAGGGAATTCTTGTTGTCAACGAGAATGCGGCCGAGTTCACGGATAGCTACTTTTTCGCCGACGGGTACTGGTTCTACGCCAACGACGCCGACATGCTCGGAATTATCGTCGACAACGTGCCGGACCTTTAGCCTGCGCTAACCACACACACACGATTTACCACTGGGGCGGATGTCGACGCTGCCAGTTCAGCCGACGCTCCAGCTGCGCTCCAATGGCCAACAGAACGTGCTCACCACCGGGACGCCCAATTAGCTGCACCCCCATCGGCAGGCCGTCGCTTGTCTGCGCCACCGGCAGGGTAATGGCGGGCAGACCGCTAACGTTCACAAATGAGGTGAATGGGGTGTACTGCACCTGCTGGGCAAAGTTCTTCTCCGGGTCGACCGCGTCGTACCACCCCACCGGGCGGGGTGTCATTGCCAGAGCCGGGGTTAACACCACATCAAAGCGCGAGAACTGGCGGATGATTGATCGCTCGAACTGTGTCAGCGTGAGCAGCGCTTCGCCGAGGTCACGCACCGACAGGGCGCGCCCGCGCTCAACGAGCCACTGGGTGAGCGGCTCGAGCATTTGCAGCTGGTCGCCTTCGGCGGGAATACTGGCGGCGCCGGCCTGCCAGATGGTTCGGAACGCTGGCGCGTAGCTGGGATCGGGTTCGAGGGCGAACCCCTCCATGCCGTGCCCAATGGCGTTCAGTTCTCGAACGGCCAACGCCAGGGCGTCCGCCGCGTAGTGCGAGACAGAAATGTCGTACGCGTCGTCCCACGGTGAGCTCGTCGTGACGCCAATTTGAAATCGACCCTCGCCACGCGCGGCCGCGTTCATCAACGCTCCCCCGTCCCAGCGGGGCGCGCGCACCGCGAATGGGTAGTCGCCAACGAGCATGGCGTCCAGAAGCATGGCGGCGTCGGCAACAGTGCGGGCCAGCGGGCCGGAGGTGACCAGTCCGCCCAATTTATCGATGCCGCTGCCGGAGGGAACCAGTCCCCTGCTGGGTTTTAGCCCCACCAGCCCGGTAGCGGCGGCGGGGATACGGATGGAGCCTCCGCCGTCTGAGCCGGGCGCGAACGGTAGCAAACCTGCCGAGACGGCCACAGCGGCACCACCACTGCTGCCGCCAGCGCCAAGGGCCGTGTTCCAGGGTGTGCGGGCGGGCGGGGCAACCAGCGATTCGGTGTAGCTGGGCATTCCGAACTCGGGTGCGTTAGTTTTGCCAAGGCTGACTCCCCCGGCGGCATCAAGCACGTCGATGATCTCGTCCGAGCTGTCGGGAATGAAGTTCTCAAACAGGCGTGACCCGAAGGTGGTGCGCACCCCGGCCCGTCGGGACAGATCTTTGTCGCCAAAGGGCAGCCCCCACAGCGGAGCGGTGCGCGAACTCTGCTTCTCCAGTGTCGCGGCCCGCTGCAGTGCGGCATCCGCTGTAACTGTGGTGAACGCTCCGAGAGTGGGGTTCAGCGCTTCGATGCGCCGCAGGTAGTGTTCGGTCAGTTCGGTGGGGGTAACGTCGCCGCGTTGGAGCCAGTCCCACTGTTCCTGGGCGGTGAGGTGATGGAGTTCGAACATCCATCGAGCCTACGAGAAAACGGTTGACAGCACCGCGAGTGCCTGGTTAGTTACTTACATGAGCAATGAACCCATGAACGTCGGGTCGGTGGACGGTGGTCGGCCCATTTTCGTTCAGATCGCTGAGCGGATTGAAAACGACATCCTGAGCGGGGCAATTGCCGAGGGCGATCCGGTGTCCTCCACCAACGAGTTTGCCGCGTTCTACCGGATCAACCCCGCAACGGCGGGCAAAGGGGTCAACCTACTGGTGGAGCGCGACATCCTGCATAAACGGCGAGGCATCGGCATGTTCGTCAGTGCCGGCGCCCATAAACGTATTTTGCAGACGCGGCGTTCCCGTTTTGAGACCGAGTTTCTCGATCCGTTGATTGTGGAAGCTGCCCAATTGGGCATTAGCCGCACCGAGCTTGCGGCACTCGTGCGAGGCGAGCGGGCCTAGTCGTCGGTGGCTGCTGGGTGAGCATCGCCCAGCTCTTGGAAGGCGGTTATTTGGAGGCCTCCCGGCGCCTCCATTCGAGAGTTCAACGAGTTCCACGGGGTGAGTGTTGGCGAGCTGAGCACGGTCGCACCCGCTGCCTCTAAGTCGTTGGTGACCTGCCCTGCGTCGCTCACTTCAAACGCGACCCGAATGCTCAAAGTGGAGGCTCGGCTGACCGGGCGACCCACCTCAACGTCGTCGATCATTCGTACCTGCTCGGGATTCACGATCTCCAGTGTCGCTGCCGGGATACTCAAAATGGCAACCTTCGCCCCATCTCTCCCGGCGAATGCGGCCTCTTCTGGCAATCCGAGGGCGTCACGATAGAAGCGCACCGCGGCCTCGAAGTCGTCGGTTTCTACAATCAGGCGAAGCTGGGAGACGGTCATGGGGCAACCTTAGAGAAGGCCCCTGACATCAACAACTCTGTTTTATTTGAGCGATTTCTGCATCAGAACGGTGCCCAACCAGCGGCCAAATTTGAAACCCACCTTGCCCATGTGGCCGATGTCTTTGAACCCAAAGTTCTTGTGCATTTGAATCGAGGCCTCAGCGCCCTTGTCGGCGATGACGGCGATGATCTCTTTGAGACCCGCGGCCTTGGACCGGTCGATGAGCTCCTGCAGTAGAACCTTGCCGAGCCCTTTGCCAGTGGAGGCAGGGCCGAGGTAGATCGAGTTCTCTACCGTGAACCGGTAGGCGGCTTTCTCTTTCCACGGGTACACGTAGGCATAGCCGAGGATCACGCCTCGAGGGCTGACCGCAACGATAAAAGGCATATTCAGCTTGGTCGCTTTGGCGAACTTTTTGCGCAACTCCGCTAGCGTCATGGGCTTCTCGTCGAAAGTGACGGTGGAGTTCAACACATAGTGGTTGTAGATCTCCCGAATGTGCGGCAGATCCTCCGGTTCGGCCTCACGAATGCTGTATTCGAAGACGGGTAGCGGCTCCGGCGCCGGACGCAGGTGCGGCGGCAGTATACGGCGCGGCTGGTATTCCTCTTCGAGCACGGGCTCCCCTTCACAAGCGGTTTCAGCCCAGTGTATTAGAGCGGAGATCACTGTCAGTGACTACGAAGAGACCCCAGCGGATGCCACGGTGCCTGGCAGTGACCAGTCAACAGGTTGGACCCCCATCTGCTCCAACATCGCGTTGGCGCGACTGAACGGTTTAGAGCCGAAAAAGCCACGGCGGGCGCTGAGCGGGCTCGGGTGGGCCGACGCAATGATGGGGGTTTTACCGAGGAGCGGGGTGAGCGCTTCTGCATCGCGTCCCCACAAAATGGCTACCAGCGGGGTGCCGCGGTCGACCAGGGCGCTGATGGCCGTTTCGGTGACCGCCTCCCAGCCTTTGCCCCGGTGGGATCCGGCGGCACCGGGTCGCACGGTGAGGACCCGGTTGAGGAGCAATACTCCGCTGCGGCTCCACGAGGTGAGGTCGCCGTGTGGGGGTGTGGCAATGCCGAGGTCGTCGCGCAGTTCCGCGTAGATATTGTTCAGGCTGCGCGGGATAGGTCGCACTGCCGGGTCAACGGCGAACGACAACCCGATGGGGTGACCGGGGGTGGGATAGGGGTCCTGTCCCACAATCAGCACCCGCACATCCTCAAACGGTTCCTCAAACGCGCGCAGCACGTGGGCTCCGTCGGGAAGGTAGTGCTGCCCCGCAGCAACTTCTGCACGCAAAAAGTCACCCATGTGAGCAATGCCTGCTGCTGCGGGCTGAAGGGCGCGCGCCCAACCGGGATCAATCAGCTCGGCGAGCGGGCGGGGAGTCATCACGTAGCTCTCCTAGGCGCCGAGAGTGCTCACGAGCACTCCCTCGTCACTGCCGGTGACCCGCCACACACTACCGATGCCATCAACCCGCAGCCCGCCATCGCCGACGATCAGTACCGTGTTTTCGTCGATGGCGACGCCACCGTCAACCAGGGACGCCTCGGTTGCGGCAATCAGTCGGGCGAGGGTGCCCCATTGGGCAGCGTGTGCGTCAACGGCCAGGTCGACCAGGCCAATTCCTTCGGTAACGGTGACATCCTCGAGGTCTTCTCCGATGTCTTCGGCACCAATGGGCACCTCGCCAATCTTCCAGCCCCCGATGATGGCGGTGTCAGCAGCAATGGCGGCTCCTGCCGAGAAGCCGAGATAGGGCAGACCATCGGCCACAAGCAGGCGGATCTCGTCGATGATCGGGATGACCGCTTCGAGGTAGGCGGGGGTGAGGCCTCCGCCGATAAGCAAACCGTCGATGTCACTGAGCAGGGTGGAGTCGGCTTCGGAGCCGTCAGTGAGAACGGTGACTACTGGCTCGCAAGCGCCCAGGCTGGTGAGCATGGTGGTGTATGTGGTGCGGGCATCGTCGCCAGCCTCCGGGTCGCTGTCCACAAGAAGAACAGCGATACGGGGAATCACCCGGGCGAGCGCTGCGGCCCGCACCTGGGTCTCGCGGTGAAAGTTCTCGAACAGGATGGGGCTCCAGCCGCCACCCGCCAGGTGAATACTCATCGCTGTCTCCCTCGTCTGTTTGTGGTGATTACCCTTCTACGGTAACCGGGGGAAGCGATGACCAGGGGAATGCAATCCACCGCGAGGTGGTGCGCCAGGTGAAGTCGGGAACCAGCAGCGTGCCAGGTTTGGTGTACAGGCAGACGCTACGGACATCCGCTCCGGCTTCGCCCAGCATTTTGACAACCATGGCTAGTGTGCGGCCGGAGTCGGAGACGTCGTCGACGAGGAGGACACGTTTTCCGCTGAGGGAGATTTCGTCCAGCATGGGTGGCAGCATGACCGGGGCGGCGAGACGTTCGTTGACGCCGGTGTAGAACTCCACGTTGAGGGCGCCACAGCTTTTGACGTCGAGGGCGTAAGCGATAGCGCCGGCCAGCAGAAGACCACCGCGGGCGATGGCAATAACTACCTCGGGATCGAAGTCACTTGCGACAACATCGCGGGCAAGATGCCGGGCCGCCTCACCGAACTCGAGCCACCCGAGAACTTCTTTTTCGGTGGTGCCGTCTTCTGCCGTGTCGGTGACTGTGCTTCCCATGGGAACAACGGTACCGGGCATTCTTACCCTCATTGCGCACGAGGGGCGCAAATTGTGACGCTCTAGGCTTTGGGAACCAGTTCACCCCTGGCCACCTTGTGGGCGGCCGCTTGCGCGACAGGCTTCACAATGACCAGGTCAAGGTTCACGTACGGGGGCAGCTCGATGGAGCTGAGGATGGTCTGAGCAACGTCTTCCGCCAGCAAAGGATTGGCAACACCTTCGTACACGGCGTCGGCTTTCTCTTTGTCTCCACCAAAGCGGACGAGCGAAAACTCTTCGGTCTTCACCATTCCGGGGGCGATTTCGATGACCCGAATGGGCTCACCGGCCAGCTCGAGGCGAAGCACAGCAACGAGAGCTTTTGCGGCGAATTTGGCAGCGTTGTATCCACCGCCGCCTTCGTAGGCAACGTGGCCAGCCGTGGAGGTGATGGTAACGATGTCTGCACCGCCGCTTGTGGCAGCACCGGAACGCAGCAGTGGCAGCAGGGCCGCCGTCACCCGCTGTACGGCAACAACGTTGATCTCGTACATACGCATCCAGTCGGCGGGGTCCCCGTGCTCGATGGAGGCGAGTCCTATCGCTCCACCGGCGTTGTTGACCAGAGCGTGGACAGGTCCGGTTTCAGCGAGGTACACCCGCAGGGCATCCACATCGTCCTGGTTGGTGAGGTCAGCGACAAAAACAGCCGCACCGGTTTCCTCGGCGAGAGATTGCAGTCGGTCGGCACGTCGTGCCACCCCCACCACATCCCACCCTTTGGAACGGAATACACGAACGGTGGCCGCCCCAATTCCTGAGCTTGCACCGGTCACAACAACACGCTTATTCCCCATGCCAATACCGTAGCGCCCGCGCGACTAGGCTTTCGCCAATGTCCACCTCAGCCCCGACGCCCACGACTGCCGCCCCGCAGCCCAAAAAGCGGGTGCCATTCTGGGACAACGCACGCTTCGCCTGCATCACCCTGGTGGTAGTCGGCCACGGAATTCAACGCCTCACCGCCGACAGCAACAACGCATACGTTCTCTACCTCTTTATTTATGCGTTCCATATGCCGGCGTTCGCGATGATCAGCGGGTACTTCTCCAAGTCCTCTCCCCCGAACCGCCGCCAAATGCTCAAGGTTCTCACCGACATCCTGCTGCCGTATGCGGTGATGGAGATCATCTGGACGGGTGTGAAGTTTGTGGTGGAGGGCTCCTCGGAGTTCAACCCGTCGACCCCCAGCTGGACTCTCTGGTTTTTGCTGGCACTCGGAATCTTCCGGCTGATCCTGCCGTATCTCGCACTGCTGAGGTATCCGCTCGCCTGGGCTGTACTGTTTTCGGTTGCTGTTGGCTATTTCAGCAACGTTGACAGCACCTTCTCGCTGTCTCGCGCGATCGGCATTTTGCCGTTTTTTGTTCTCGGCTGGAAAGCCCACGAATGGGGAATCGTCGACAAGTGGCGTTTTGTGGCGAAGCAGACCTGGTGGGTGCGGGGCGCCGCCATTGTGGTGCTCGGCTCCTGGCTTGCCGTTGTGTGGGCGTTTATCCCGCAGTGGCGTGAGATTGAGCTGCACCGCTGGTTCTTCTACGACGACGCCTACGACACCATCAGCGAAGGCCAGTGGTGGTCAGGCCTGATTCGCCTCGGATTTATTGCCTTGGCCGCTCTGCTCAGCGTCGCGTTTTTTGTGCTCCTGCCCCGCTCCGAGACGTGGATGACCAGCTTCGGTCAATCCACCATGTACGTGTACCTACTGCACAGCTTTGTTCTGTACCCGTTGCGCGAAACCGGAATTCTCACCGGCGCCCATTCCTCAGCCATGTGGCTGATCAGTATGGTGTTTGCCTCCATTGCCATCACGATTGCGCTGTCGAGTCCGTTGGTGCGCAAAGTGTTCCGGCCCGTCATTGAGCCACGGGCAACGTGGCTGTTTCTCCCCCAGGAGGGAAACACTCCCTCGAAAAAGGATCCCACCGGCTCCCGGCGCCGCGACTAAAGGCTCTAATGTGGTCGGTTGGTCGTTTTGGGCAGGGTAAACACCAGAACAAACGCGACAACACTGAACGCTGCGCTAAGAGCAATAGCGGATGCCGCGCTGTCGCTGAAGGCTGCCGCGAGCGCATCGGCGCCGGGCCCCTGCACGTTGAGAGTGCCAAAGAACACACTGCCCACCACGGCGATGCCGATCGCGCTACCCACGCGTTGCATGGTTCCGATCACACCACTGGCGGCTCCGGCATCCGCTCGATCTACGGTGGCGACAATAAATTGTGCGTTCGGGGCGATGAACAAACCGTTGCCCAGCCCGGCGATAAACAGTGGTGCCAGCAGCGCCCAGTGGGTGAGGTCGGTGCCTTCGGTGAAGGTGAGAACCAGCCACACCCAGATGAGGCCAACGCTGAGTAGCCCCACTCCGATGATCAGCACGGTACGGCCCAATCGGGTGGAGAGCCGGTTGCTTTGCGAGGACCCCACGATGGAGCCGATAGCGAACGGGATCGAGACCAGACCCGATTCGAGGGCACTGTGACCCAGACCGGTCTGCCAGAAGATGGAGATGGTGAAGAAGATGCTGGTGAACGCGGCGAAGTAGACCAACGCGAGAATAGTTCCGCCGGTGAAGGCCGGGTGGGTGAACAGGCTCGGAGGCACCAGGGCGCTCTTTCCGCGACGCGAGTAGTGCACTTCCCAGAACGCGAAGGCGACGATGAGAGCGGCTCCAG
>DASYMY010000301.1:0-2153 GCA_036008825.1 Glaciihabitans sp. | reverse complement strand
ATCGCTTTGGCCGTTATTGACCTGGAAACCCACACCCTGCCCGACCGGATTGTGTTGTCGGCGTATCCGATTGCGGCCATCGTGGTGGGCGCGGCCGCTGTGGTGTCGGGGGAACCGGAGTGCCTTTTCTGGGCGCTGCTGGGCGGGCTGGCACTGTTTTTACTGTATTTCCTGATGGCGGCCCTGTACCCGAAGGGGATGGGTCTCGGCGATGTGAAGTTGGCCGGGGTAATCGGTATTTTCCTGGGCGTTCTAGGAGTAGGACCCCTCATCGTTGGCGCGTTTGGCGCATTTGTGCTCGGCGGACTCTTCTCGCTGGTGCTGCTGGCGACCGGGCGCGCGGGGCGGGGCAGCGGGATTCCGTTTGGCCCGTGGATGCTCGCCGGCGCCTGGCTTGGAGTGTTCGCGGGAGAGCCCATCGCGACCGGCTATCTCAACCTGGTGGGGCTGAACTGATGTCTGCCTGGCCACTTCGTACAACTGCACACCAAAGGGTAGGACCATGACAACCAACATTGTCGGAATCGACATGGGCTCCACGGGCCTCCGCGCGGTGGAGTTGAGTGTGGGCAAAGGTTCCGCACTCACCGTTGTGCGCTACCACTCAGTTCCGCTGCCGGACGGTGCGGTCAGCCGCGGTGAGGTGATGGAACCGAACACGGTCGCCGCAACCCTCAAGCGGTTGTGGTCGGAGGGCAAGTTTTCCAGCAAAAAAGTGGTTATCGGGGTGGGCAACCACCGGGTGCTCGCCCGCGACCTGACGGTACAAAAGATGTCCCTCACCCGCATCAGGGAGTCGCTGCCGTTTCTGGTGGAGGAGATGATCCCGGTGCCCGTGGCCGAGGCCCTCCTCGACTTCTATCCCATTGCCGAGGTCGAAACCGATAAAGGCACCGAGATCAGCGGTCTGCTGATTGCCGCGGTGAAAGAGGCCGTATTGGGCAACGTCAAGGCCGTGCAGCTGGCCGGGCTCACCCCGCTTGACGTTGACCTCATCCCCTTCGCGCTCAGCCGCTCCATCACCGACTCCCCCGCTGCCGCCGGCTCCGGCAGCGCCGCCATCGCCCACATCGATGTGGGGGCTGGCACTACAACGGTTGTGGTCACCATTGCTGGGGTTCCGCAGTTCATTCGCCTGATCCCGACCGGCGGACAAGACCTCACCCAGGCTCTCGCGGTGCGCCTCGGAATGGACCCCGCCGTCGCCGAAGAGCGCAAACGCACCCTGGGTCTGTCCAAAAACAATGCCCAAGCGGATGACACGGAGCCCATCGACCTCATCCGTGAAGTCACGACCGAGCTGCTTAACTCGCTGCGCAACACCGTGAATTACTTCACCAATACCCGGCACACCACCCCGGTCAGCGCCATTGTGATCACCGGTGGCGGCGCAAGGCTCGGCGGGTTTACGACAGCGCTGGCGTCCCTCACCCGGCTGCCGGTAACCGCGCCAGCCGCCCCCACCAACCTCAGCTACGGCAAAGATGTCACCGCCGAAGCCTTCTCGGCCAACCACAACGACTACTTTGTGGCACTCGGTCTCGCGATGGGAGCCCACTCATGAGCCGCCGCAACACTCCCGACGAGCTGGTGCTCGGCGGAATTCCGCGTGCTGACCTGTTGCCGCCCGAGGTGCGGGCAGGACACCAAGCCAAAATCTTGCACCGCCGATTGGCGATCACCCTGCTGGCCGTCATTGTGGTTGTCGCCGGCGGTGTTGGTGCGGCCACCTGGTTTGCCATCGATAGCCAAGACAAATTGCTCGCCGCCCAGAACCGCACCACGGAACTCCTGGCGGAGCAGGCCACCTACGCAGAGGTGCGGCAGGTGCAGTCGAGCATTGACGTGGTCACCTCTGCCCGGCAGGTCGGAACGGCGACCGAGGTCGACTGGGAACAGTACCTTGCCGACATCCGCGGAGTTTTGCCCACCAACGTCGCCATTGACACGGTGACGGTGGACTCGGCGGCGCCCTTCACGCTCTATGTGCAGCCAACGGTTCCTCTCCAGCTGGAGCGGGTGGCCACCATCACGCTGGGGCTCACGAGCCCTGCCCTGCCAACGGTTCCCGCCTGGTTAGAGGGTTTACGCACCCTGCCCGGATACGCGGATGCCACCCCAGGCTCCATCACCCGCACCGACACCGGCGACTA
>DASYMY010000300.1:0-7514 GCA_036008825.1 Glaciihabitans sp. | reverse complement strand
CCCGAACTGTTGGGCAGATCACCGGAGAAAACATAGGGCAACAGGGTCACCAAAAACGCTCCCGCGACGGAGATAATCAGGGTTTTCGCGGAGAACATATACGACAGCCAGAGCACAGGGAAGACAATGAGGACCCCCACTCCGGTGAGGTAATCGAACAGCGTCTCTCGAAGAAGCGCGACGATCACAATATCGAGGATGGGGATCACTGCAAGCCAAGGATGCGGATACCGGTGCCACGGCACGAGGAATTCTACGACCGTGACCACGCCGGTGGCCGCGAAAATGCCAATCAGACGCGGATCAGTGAGAACGTTGCTCGCTGACAACATCATGATGAGAAACACAAATCCCACTGCGCCAACAAAGGGGAGTTGCGCGTGCGGCACGATCTGACGCGCATCAGCGGGTTGCGGAATTATCGTTTCCACGGACTGGGAGGGCACTGGCAGTCGTCCTTCGCGATCAGTAGCCGAAATTGCCCGTCGGCTGTGCTGAGTTTAGCGGTCGGTCTACCCCCGTCGCGCACGAGTACTCTCGTGGGACTTTGTACAATCGTTGATGGCCCGGGCGGTTATTCGGCCGCAAGGAGGTGTGATGCGCAGAGCATTTGGCGTAGCACGCCTAATAGCGGCACTGGTGTGCGCCATCTCTCTCGTTGCGCGTCTCGTTTGGAGCCTCGGGGTCAGTGGACCCATCGTGGCCAACTTCTTCAGTTACTTCACAATGCAAAGCGCCATCGCGGCAACCGTTCTGTGGACCATCGGCGGTATAACTGCGTTGCGGCGCAGTATCGATCCGGACTGGCTGACGAGCGCGCGCGTTGTGGTCACGACCTATCAAATTGTGTCGGGCATTGTGTTCGCGGTTATCACGATTCAGGCCCATCAGCAGGGCTTCCCTTTTCCCGTTCCGTGGTCCAGTGATGTGCTTCACTACGTGCTGCCGCTGTACGCGATCGTTGATCTGCTGCTTGCTCCGGGGAGGTCGTCTCCGCGTTGGATGACGCTGAGGTTTATCCTCATCTTCCCGGCGGTCTGGGTGGCGTACACCCTCGTTCGCGGGAACGTAGTGGGTTGGTATCCGTATTTCTTCCTCGACCCCGCACAGGTTGGCCCGGTCGAGAGCGCTCTGTACTGCGCTCTGGCAGGGGTGCTCTTTGTTGGTGTGTCCTCCATTTTGGTGGGCACCGCTCGAGCGCTGCCGTCCGCCCCAACGGACGCCGACGCACTTGGGCTTAGGCTGCCACGAAAGGTTCGAGGCTAGCCAGAGCTTCCGCCTGAACGGCGTCGTCGTCGAGCTCAGCCCACCGCGCCGCATGTGCCGCCGCAACCGAACCGATTAGAACGGCTTCACCGGTAAGGGGCATCAGGCTCACCCACCGGGTAATCGGAAGCTCGTCGGAGACCACCGCCCATTGTGTGGCTTCGGTGTCCCAGAATGCTTCGTCGAAGCGGAGGATGACGCTCTCACGTAGAGCCACTCCGAGCGTGGCGATAGCGCTCTGGTGCGATTGTGGAAGCTCGGGATCAAACACAATACCGTCGGATTTGAGAACTCCGAGGGGTACGGTAACAATCACTCGATCCACTGTGAGCGACTCGCCGGTGGCAAAGCGCAGACCAACGCTCTCCTGTGATGTTGTCACCTGAACCACCGCGGATGACAGACGCACATCGAGCCCGTCAAGCGCGTTGGTGATGATTGCGGTGTACTCCCCCACAACCACTCGCCGGGGTGAGTCATCCGCCACCCAACCGTACCTGGCCGATACCTCGGTGATGTCAGCACCAACGGTGAGTGTGACGGTGGTGTCCACATAATGCTGCAACCACCGAGCGCTGGTGATTTCTGAGCTACCAGGTTCGGAGTTTTGTCCGGTGAGATCAACGGTGTTGATGGCATCACGCAAACTGGTGTCGCCGTCAGACTCACGAGCCCACTCCACCGCATTGGTAACGGTTGATGCGACGTTGCTCGGTTCCTCTAGAACCACTCCGTCGCTGCGGCGCACCTCGTCAACGGAACCAAGAAGCTCAGTGGTGACACCGAGTGCAGTGAGCTCGCCCAGAATGGGACTTTCAACAACATCGTTCACGACCGCGGCGCCCTCCTCAACCGCGAACGGCCATTCGTCACCTGTCAGGCTGCTGATGCGTCCTCCCACGCGATCGCGTGCTTCTAAGACGACGACGTCGTAGCCCGCCGCAGCCAGCTGCCGGGCGGCGACGGCTCCAGACAGGCCCGCCCCGATGACTGCAATACGGTCGCCACTCGGCGCAATGCTCGCAACTTCGTCGGCGACACGCATGCCAGACGCGTGTGCGCCGGCAACTGTTCCGGCGTGGTCGGTTGAGGTGGCCTCACCTGCAAAGAACATTTTGTTGTCGACGCTTTGTCCAAGCGCGGTGCGGTCGCCAGGTGTGGCGTCGACCGGCAGATAGCTGGTCGCGCCGAGCGAGTAGGGGTCCTGGGTCCAGGCGGAACGGTGGAACGCACTGGGAGCCGGAACTCCGGTCGTTGCAGGAGGTGACGGTGGCAGCGCGGTCGGGGTGGGTGTCGGCTCGGGTGAAGTGCATGCGCTGAGGGCCAATAACGATGCTCCCGAGAAAGCCCCAACCAGGAAGGTACGTCTATCCATAAGGGTTACGGCCTTCCTCCTGATCGCACGCAGTCTTCGCCGCCCGTTGCGGTTGCCGCCGAATACAGTCAGCTTACTTCGCACCATGACAACTTCTGCCGGCCTGTGGGTGTCCCACACGCTCCAAACTTGGACCCTATTCGTCGACGATTCCGATAAACCGCGAGCCAATGCCATCGAATTCGCGACGAGCCAGGCCGGGAGCCTTCTCCGGCAACTCGGTCCAATTGTGTTCTTCGCAACTGAGATAGGTGAACTCAGGCCACCACTTCTTCGGTCTTGTCGCTTCGGTGAATCCACAAATGCTGCAGCTGAGATGAACCCATACCGGCTTTTTGCCTGTCCGATTCGCGCGAGATTGAGCTAACCAGGCTGGCGGGTTCTCATCCAGCTCTGTGAACTCGGCATCGGACATCCGTGTCGGTATTTCATGTCGTTTGGCCATCTCAATGGAGATATCCAACCGCAAAGCAGCTTCTCGTCGCGTAATCATGTCGCTCAACGATAAACGATCAGCAGTGGGCAAGGTATCTGGCGCGGCGGCCATTGCGTCAACATACTTAACGCATGTGTGGACGGTTCGCGATGAGTCAAGAAACAGACAATCTCATAAACGAGTTTGTGGCCGAGGGCGGAGACTTCCGAGACTGGCGCCCCGGCTGGAATATTCGCCCGACCGACACTATTGCTGTGGTTATCGAGTCAGCTAAAGGCACAGCTGAACCGGTTCGACGAGTGGAGCCGGCTCGGTGGTCGTTGGTGCCGCCATGGTCGAAAGAGATCAAGACAAAGTTCCCCACCTTCAATGCCCGATCGGAAGGAATAACGGAAAAGTCGACCTGGCGCACTCCAGTGCGGAGCCACCGAGCCTTGATTCCCGCAGACGGCTACTACGAGTGGCACACAGATCCCACGTCGAAGAAAAAGACCCCGTACTATCTCCACCCTCCCACCGACGAAACGCTGGCTCTCGCCGGACTATATAGCTGGTGGAAGAACCCGTCCCTCGCTGAGGATGATCCGAGGCTGTGGACGCTCACTGCAACCATCCTCACTTCCAACGCTGTTGACGAGTTGGTGCACATTCACGACCGCAATCCGGTCCCGTTGCCGCGCGATTGGTGGGACCACTGGCTCGATCCGACAGTGGAAGGCACTCAAGGATTAGTTGACGCGGCTGTGGCGGCGGCACTTCCTATTGCTGCGTCTCTTCAGATCACGGAAGTTGCGCCTTTGACCAGTCACGATGGCCCCGAATTGGTTACACCAGTGTGACTGCGTCCAGTAAGTGAGAGCCAACTGTGCTTGGAAGTGAACGCTCAGGGGGCCTTGGGCCAAGCGCATCGGACGCGTACGTTGGCTGTATGGTCGCCACAAGCAGGGAAGCGCAGTTGGGGAGAGCGTTCGTTCATCTCACCGACACGCTCGTTGCAACCTACGACATCGTGGAGTTGCTTGATTCGTTGGTCCATCACTGTGTTGAGCTCCTTGAGGTCGCCGAAGCCGGACTTGTGTTGGCCAACAGCGAAGATGACCTCCAAGTTATGGCCTCAACAAGTGAACGCAACAGTTTGATCGAGGCCTTACAACTACAGTCGAGCGAAGGTCCGTGTATGCAATCCTTCGCTACCGGCGAGGTGGTTACGGTCGAGGACATCCGCACACTCGAATACAAATGGCCTGCATTTCGTGAACTGGCGCTCAATCAAGGCTTCCGGTCTGTGCATGCGGTGCCTCTACGGCTTCGCGGGCGAACGATAGGTGCATTAAATCTTTTTCGTGAGACGGTGGGTCCGCTTCCCGATGAAGACGCCGATGTTGCGCAAGCCTTCGCTGACGTAGCCACCATTGGGATCGTGCAGGAGCGACTATTAAGCGAGCAACACGCGGTTTCCACACAATTGCAGCGCGCTCTGGATGGCCGAGTGCTGATCGAGCAAGCGAAGGGTGTGCTGTTGCAGTCGTACCGGATTTCCGCCGACGAGGCGTTCTTTCGCCTTCGGGATTTCGCCCGGCGAAACAACAGAGCGTTACTCGACGTCGCCAACAGTGTTGTTACCCGGAAGCTGTCTGTGACCCAGGGTGAGTTGAGTACCAGCCCGCTGCATTAATAACCGTGTCAGTAGACGGCAATTCCAAACGCCAACGCGAGCTTTTCGATTTTCTGCGCTCGCCCCAGTCGAGGCAGATCACTTCCGTCTCGGATCACACGTCCGCGGGCTTCAAAGTCATCGAGGAATGTGCGCGCCCACACAACATCGGACTGGGTGGGACTGATCACTTCGTTGATGACAGGAAGCTGTTCAACGTCAAGACAGAGTTTGCCGGTGAGCCCGAGCGCAACAGCCATTGATGACTGCTCCCGCAGCGCAGGGTGGCTGGTTCCGACGGTTGGGCCATCAATGGGACCGGGGAGGTTGCCAATTCGACTGGCAACAACCAAGCGCGAACGCGGGTACGCCATGGCCAAGTTGTCGGCACTGGTCCCCGTGTCGCGTCGATAATCTCCACTGCCAAATGCCAATCGGAATGTGCCTCGCGCCTTCGCAATCGAGGTTGCCTCTTCGATTCCTAACGCTGATTCGATCAGGGCCAGAACCGGAACAGACCCGCCAAGACGATCGAAGGTCTCTGTGACGTCGGCGGGCGATTCAGTTTTTGCCAGCATGACACCGCTGAGCCCCGGCAATCCCGCCAAGGAATCCACGTCGTCTGACCAAAAGCTCGATGTTCGATCGTTAATTCGCACCCAACCGGCACCCGTTTCGCTGAGCCAGCGCACAACGTCTTCTCGCGCAAGTGGTTTGAGGCCCGGGTCGACCGCGTCTTCGATATCGAGAACGATTTGGTCTGCATGTGAGTTGGCGGCCGGAGAAAAGGCTTCCGGACGGGTACCGGGCACTAGCAGCCACGAGCGGGCGATTTCGGCGGACACAGGACGGCGTTGTGCGAGTGACATGCTCTCGAGGTTACCGCTGTTGTGACTACGAAGCGTTCGAACGTGCGGCGGCCCGCTCCTTCAAGCTTGTCCGTGACGCTTTGGTGAGTTCGATAAGAATAGGGATCCCAGAAATCAGCACGATGCCAATGATGATGTACTCGGCATAGTCCTGGACGAACTGAATTTGTCCGAGGAAGTAGCCCAGGAGTGTGAGTCCAACGCCCCAGGCGAAGGCTCCGATGACGTTGTAGGTGATGAACGTGCGGTAGTTCATTCGGCCGACGCCGGCGGCAACCGGGACGAATGCGCGGAACACCGGCAAGAACCGGGCGATGATGACGGACTTGCCGCCGTACTTGGCGAAGTAGGCGTTGGTGCGGTCGACATTCTTGGGGTTGAACAGACGGCTTTCCTCCCGGCGGAAGATTGCCGGGCCCGCACGGCGTCCGATGACATAAGCCACCTGGTCGCCTGCGAACGCGGCGATGAAAATGACGAGGGCTGTTACCCAAATGTCATAGGGAATGAACCCAGTCGCGGTCAGTAATCCAACCGTGAACAGCAACGAGTCGCCGGGTAGAAAGGCTAAAACTATAAGTGCGGTCTCAACGAATACGATCAGCGCGACTCCGGCGAGGACGAACGGTCCGAACCATGTGATCAACCACTCTGCGTCCATAAAATCGAGGCCGAAAAGGTGAGGTACTGGCACGGTAAAAGGTCCTTCGATTGATTCCGCCGTAGTGAGGCTCGGCCGAGTGGTGAGCAGTGTCGGTCGCGGTTGCAATCAAGTGGATCGCTGACGTAGAAATCTCTCCGCCGAAAAACCATAGCGCGTTCCCCCTGAGATTTAGCAAAAGATCTGACGGAGGCTCGCCTAGGGTTAGACGATGCTCTCGAACAAAGCACGACGTACACGCTCTAATCCTTCGGTAATTTCCGGAACGGTCTCCTGATGAACGAGGCCTCTGAGACCACGACCGCACCACGTCGCGAGCCGGAGTGGGTGAGCCACGCAGTGTGGTGGCACGTGTATCCGCTTGGGATAGTTGGGGCGCCTCAATCCGAAGTAGCTCAAGACGAACCGACTGCGCACCGTTTGACGCGTATTCACAATTGGTTGGATTACGCCGTTGAATTGGGTGCTTCTGCCTTGGCGCTCGGACCCATCTTTGCCTCCCACACTCATGGGTATGACACCGTTGACTATTTCGCGATCGACCATCGATTGGGCGATGACGGCGACTTTGACGAATTAGTTGAGCAGGCTCACCAGCGTGGTCTCCGCATCATCTTGGATGGTGTGTTTAACCACGTTGGGCGCGGATTTGATGTTTTTCAGCGAGCATTGCAGGGCGGAATCGGAGCCGATGAGAACCGGTGGTTTCTCCCAATCGCGCCAGGCGAAGCAAGCTCCCCCACCGGAGAAGTTCAGTACGAGTCTTTTGAAGGTCACGACGCGCTCGTGAGTTTGAATCATAGTGAACCGGCGGTGGCCGATTTTGTGGTCGAAGTGATGCGTCATTGGCTGAGCCGCGGTGCGGACGGGTGGCGATTGGACGCCGCGTATTCTGTCCCGACCGAATTTTGGGCGAACGTGCTCCCCCGCGTGCGTGCTGACTACCCTGACGCGTACATCCTTGGGGAAGTGCTCCACGGTGATTACAGCGGTTTTGTTGAGTCCTCCACCGTCGACTCAGTGACCCAGTACGAGTTGTGGAAGGGAATTGAGAATTCGATTGAGGTGCGCAACTTCTTCGAGCTCTCTCACGCCCTTGAACGACACAACCACTTCCTTGCATCGTTTGTGCCGTACACGTTTGTGGGAAATCACGATGTCACTCGGCTAGCCAGCGCGATCACCGACGAGCGCCACATCGCTCACGCACTTGTAGTCCTTTTCACCGTCGGAGGCACCCCCTCTGTGTATTA
>DASYMY010000299.1:0-1724 GCA_036008825.1 Glaciihabitans sp. | reverse complement strand
TTCCCGACCATTTGATCGTCCTCGACGAGCAAAACGCGCATGCCCAGTCAGTCCTGTTGGTGCCGCTTTGGCGAGTGAGCACGCCAACCACGCTCCCACGTCTCGCACACCTCCAACAGTGGGCCCACCGCCTGCGGCAGGGATCGCCGCATCACCCGTGCGCCGAGGGCTCCGATAACAGCTACGGGAAGGGCGGCGAGGATGTCGTAGGGAAAGTGCACCCCAAGCATCACGCGAGACCAACCTACGACCAGTCCAGCAGCGAGCAGGGGAAAGCCCCAAACGCCATAACGCCGCGTCCAAAGCGCTGAAATCGCAAGCGACCAGAGCACGGTCACGTGGTCACTTGGCATTCCAGGGTCGCTGTCGTGCTGCAGGTACTGAGTACCGAGGTGAACCATGAAGGGGCGCGGGTGCGGCCACCAATGCGTGACCAGCTGGGCGACAAGTAGCGCAAAGCAGACGGCCAATACCATCTCGACCAGTTGCTCGCGCCCCGGACGGTCCGCTCGCAACCAGGATGCGAGCAGTCCGAGCGGAGCGACGCAAATGAGCCATTGCGCAATGGCCGTCGCCACCCACAGCTGCCAATCCGGCAAGCCTGGACCGGCATTCAGTAGCTGAAAAAGGTGAACGTCGGACATCACCGCATGCTGCGCTGCGGTCACTTAAGCGTTCCTTAAGAAAATGGGTGCCACTCTTGCCCTTCTACATTTCAAAGGAGAAGCGCAGATGCCAGGAAGAACGGCTTGAAGGACGCCAAGGCCGTCTACGAAAAGGCAGAGGCGGAGGCCCGTGGCATGCACGAAATGGCCGAAGCCAAGACTGACAAGGAGCGAGCCAAGGTAACGGCGAAAGTGGCGAAGGAGAAGGCCGAAGCCGACAAAAAGGCCGCCAGGTAGATCGCATCAAGACGGCCTGAGGAGCAGGGCGCTCAGCTCTTTGGACGGCCGCCCGGCTCGCCGCCAGGAAGCTGTAGCGGCCGCCCTGCAGCGCGTTCGGCGGCCGTCACATCCGAGACTCAACGTGCCGCATGGTCCAGTGTCCACACGCCGTGCGGGGAGCTACCGACCTTTACCTGGCGTACCACCGAGCGCGTCTGGGTATCAATGACCGTGAGCCGGTGAGCCCACCTGGAGGTCACCAGGAGCGTGTGGCCGTCTGCGAGCAGGTCGATGCAGTCCGGCCCGCCGGGAGCCGGGTAGGTATCGACCACCTTCAGCGTGTGCAAGTCGAGCTTGCTGATCGTGTTTTCAACTCGGTTGCTCACGAAGACATGCTGCTTGTCCCCGGCGCTACGGAACGCGTGTGCACCTTTGCCGGTGCGGATGCGCCCCACAGCGCGAGGCTGCGCTCCGCTCACGTCGACTACCTCGACGCCATCTCCGCCCGTGAGGCCGATCAAGAGTGTTCGGTCATCAGCGCTTCCGAAAATGTCTGCCGGCATGGGACCCGTATGCAGCCGCCACCTGAGTGTGTGTGTCTGAAGGTCGACGGCCACGACCTCATCGCTTTCCTGCATGCTGACAAAGGCGGTCGTGCTGCGGCTGTCAATCCAGATGTGACTTGGCGTTTTGCCAGTGGGCACCCGAGCTGTGAGCTGCAGGTTGGACCCATCCCATCGGTACACATCCACGTGATTCAAGCGGTTGGCCGCCGTGACGAACCACTTCATGTCTGGCGAGAACCGCAGGTGGTAGGGGTCCAGAATGTCGCGCACCACA
>DASYMY010000298.1:0-6133 GCA_036008825.1 Glaciihabitans sp. | reverse complement strand
CCCTTGGGCGTGCCGGTGGAGCCGGAGGTAAAGATGACCCAGGCGTCATCGGTGGGTTCCGGTGCGTGCACGATCGGCAGCGAGGAGGTACTCGGGTGCGGAGCGCTGCCGGCAAACAACTGCACACCGCTCGTAACAGGGGATGCTTCGGTCAGGCTGGGCTGGTACACACCAGCGCCGGTAATAACACCGCGAACGGCCGCTTCAGAAAAAACAAGGTCGGCCCGCTCGTCAGGGTCATCCGCATCCACGGGAACATAGGCGGCGCCGGCAGCCATAATTCCCAGAATGGCGATGTAGAGCTCACGGGAGCCGGAGGGCATCCGAACGCCCACCCGGTCACCACGACGGACACCGGCCTCGTTGAGGCGGGCCGCCGTCTGAATAACGCGGGCCATCAGCTCGCGGTAGCTCAACGCGCCTTGCGCATCGTCGAGGGCGGATGCTTCGGGGTGCTGCAGTGTGCTCGCGCGCACAATGTCGAGCAGAGTGCGCGGCTCAGACGCGAGGTGGCCCGCGCTGAGAATCCCGGCGAGCGGCTCGCTCACATCAGCAGAAGTAATCATCGCGTTTCGCACCCACCCATCATGGTGGCATCAATGAAACGGCGGGTGAACGAGCGTGTCTCGAAGTCGCTCGGTCGATAGTCTTGACTCTGGCCCGCCTCGCACCTTAAGCGAGAGCCGCGGACCGCGCACGTTTCGGTACTCAGGAGAACACCTTGATTGAATCCGCCCCCGTTGACCCCACCTCGACTGAAGCCTGGCAGCAGCTTGAGGGCGTTGCCGAGAACTTCACCCCCGACTTGCGAGGTTGGTTCGACACCGATGCCGGGCGAGCCGAGCGCTACACCTTCCAGGCAGCAGACCTGACGGTCGATCTGTCGAAGGGGCTCATCACCGAGGAAATCCTGGGGCACCTGGTTCAGCTCGCCAAAGACGTCAACGTCGAAGGCCGTTACCAGGCCATGATCGCGGGCGAGCACATCAACGTCACCGAAGACCGCGCTGTTCTGCACACCGCTCTGCGCCGCCCCAAGGATGGCGCCGACCTGGTTCCGCCGCGCGGTTTTGTTGTTGATGGCCAAAACGTCGATGACGACGTTCACAGCACCCTCGACAAGGTTTACGCCTTTGCGGAGAAGGTGCGTTCGGGAGCCTGGACGGGTGTCACCGGCAAGTCCATCACCACGGTGGTGAACATCGGAATCGGCGGATCCGACCTCGGCCCCGTCATGGTTTACGAAGCCCTCAAGCCCTACGTTCAGGAGGGTCTGGAGGTGCGGTTTGTGTCCAACATCGACCCCACCGATGTCGCCGAGAAGACCGCAGGGCTCGACCCCGAAACCACCCTCTTTATCGTGGCGTCGAAAACCTTTGGCACCCTCGAGACTCTGACCAACGCGCGACTGGCACGCCAGTGGCTTTGGGACCAGCTCACCGCCTCCGGTGCCATTGCCGACACCGACGAGTCCCGCAAGGACGCCGTCGCCAAACACTTCGTCGCGGTCTCCACTGCGCTGGACAAGGTCGCAGCCTTTGGTATTGACCCGGCAAACGCCTTCGGGTTCTGGGACTGGGTCGGTGGCCGCTACTCGGTCGACTCCGCTATCGGCACCTCCATTGTGATCGCTATCGGCCCCGACAACTGGCGGGAGTTCCTCGCCGGGTTCCATGCCATCGACGAGCACATGCGCACCACCCCGCTGGAGCACAACGTTCCGGCCCTCATGGGGCTGCTGAACGTCTGGTACACCAACTTCTTGGGCGCGCAGAGCCACGCTGTGCTGCCATACGCGCAGTCCCTCAGCCGGTTCCCCGCCTACCTGCAGCAGCTGACCATGGAGTCGAACGGTAAAAGCGTTCGCTGGGATGGCTCAGCGGTCACCACCGACACCGGCGAAGTGTTCTGGGGCGAGCCGGGAACCAACGGCCAGCACGCCTTCTACCAGCTCATTCACCAGGGCACCCGCCTGGTTCCCGCCGACTTCATCGCGGTAGCGAACCCCGCACACCCGCTGAAAGACGAGACCGGAGACGGCGCCGGTGTTGCTCCCGGCCAAGACGTGCACGCCCTCTTTATGGCGAACTTCTTCGCCCAGACCAAGGCGCTGGCGTTTGGTAAAACTGAGGACGAGGTGCGGGCAGAAGGCACAGACGAGTCCGTTGTTCCCGCCCGCGCGTTCGCCGGAAACCGCCCGACCACCTCGATTCTGGCTCCGGCGCTCACCCCGAGCGTTGTTGGGCAGCTGATCGCGCTCTACGAACACATTGTGTTTGTTGAGGGAACCATCTGGGGCATCGACTCGTTCGACCAGTGGGGTGTTGAGCTCGGCAAGCAGCTTGCCTTGCAAATCACCCCTGCTGTTCAGGGCGACGCTGCGGCGCTCGAGACTCAAGACTCCTCGAGCAAGGCTCTTATCGCGAAGTACCTCGAACTGCGCGGCTAAATACGAGCCAAGGCGTTGATGTCTTCCAGAAACTGATCGGCGACCGCTGAGGACACGGTCGCCCGTGTCTGGCCAATCGCGGTGAGGTAGTCCGCGGTGGTTGGGCCGGTGACCGCCTCCTCCGACGGTGCCGCGGTGTCGCGGTGCGGTCCCAGGGCGTTTTCCAACGCGGCCTGGGACGCCCGCCGTGCCGCGTACTCAATATCGGCGGGAGAGAACCCGTTCGTCCGCTGCACCAACGCGGCCAGGTCGACCAACAACAGCGACTGCGGTGGGATGTACCGTGTCCAAATGGACTCGCGCGCTGCGGCATCCGGCAATCCAATGGGTATGACGTAGTCGAATCGGCCGTGACGCAAAAATGCTTTGTCGAGCGCTCGAATGAAGTTGGTGGCGCACACCAAAAGGCGCCCCGGCTGGTCGCGAAAAGTCGGGATGATTTTCAGGAGCTCATTGGTGACCGCCTGCATACTGGAGGGCGGTTCGCCGCCGCGCTGCACCGCGATCTCCTCCACCTCGTCGATGAAAACAACCGCGTGATCCAACTCGGCGATGCGCTCAAACGTCTCCCGAAGGGCTCCTGCAAGACCCATTGGAGCGGATGCCAGACGTGACGGGAACACCTCAACAAACGACCATTCCAGGCGCGACGCGATGGCGCGGGCAAAAGTGGTTTTTCCGGTGCCCGGAGGGCCAAACAACACCACGGCGCTCGGTGGTGCCACCCCAAATCTTTCGGCCAACTCTTGATTCGCGAGGGGTAACACCAGGCGTCGCTCGAGAAGATCTTTTTCGCGTTGCATCCCACCGATGGAGTCCCACAGCCCCCGCGGAAGAATGTGTCCGCCGAGGTCGCTGAGGGTGTCGAGCTCTTTGCGTTGAACGGGAATCTGCCGCTCGTAGTAGCGCAGGTTCTTCTTCGCCTCAAAGCCCTGAATGCTGAGTGCATCCGAGCGGGCAGCTGTGTCTGGCAGCAGTACGGACAGTTTCGACAGCCCCAGCGGTGTCATCCGCTTCTCCAGCGCCGCCAGCATGGCACCGCCAATTCCCTGGCCTTGAAACGAAGGTGTGGTGGAGAGAAAAACGATCCAGCCCTGCGCATGCGCTGCCCGACCCACTGCCGCGCCAATCACAACCTCGTCGCGCACGGCCACCACTGCATGATCTTCCTGGCAGGATGCGAGCACCTCCGACAGGCCGTAGACCGGGTCAACACCCGAGGACTCCATCTCCACCCACAGGCGCACAACACTGTCGATGTCATCGGCGTGAAAATCGCGAATCCGGTACGAAACCATGGCAATCCCTTCCGGGGGTCGACGGTGACCGTGCGTCAGGGTCTCACATCTCCCACATGTTCTGCCAGGGCCCCCGGCATCCGTGCCATTGAGGGAAGCAGCACCAGACTTTCCACAGAGCGGATGCCACCGGTGGCGGCTCCGAAACACGAACTAGGCTTCGGCTGTGGGTTTCTCACCGGTTGGGCTGATGGTATCCATCGCTGTGCTCGCCCCGAATCTTCTGATCCTAATTTTTCCGCCGCGTGATTCGCCGCCCGAGGTGAGTGTGCCGCTCGTCTTTGCCTGGCTAGAACGGTCGGGTCAGGCATTGTGCCTTGTGCTACCTGCGCTAACCGAACCACGCGGGACGGTGTGGTGGAGTGCACCCGCGGCGCTCGCGCTCACCGGGTACTATGCGCTGTGGGGCCGATATGTGCTGAGGGAGCGAACCTTCGCGGGCCTGTATCGACCGGCGGGAGGAGTGCCCGTGCCCATGGCAATCCTCCCCGTACTCATTTTTCTGGCGACCGCGGCGTGGTTCGCCAGCGGTTGGATTGCCGCGGCCGCAGCGCTACTCGCGGCCGGCCACATTCCCGCCTCGCTCGTTATTGCCCGAGCGGTTAAACACGATCGACGCGAAAATCTAGCAAAACCATAGAGCGGATGCCACCAGTGGCAGCCAGCTCGCTGCCGCTGCCGCGCACTGCCGCTGCAACCAGCGCAGCGGTGACTACCGCGTGTGTTCGATGGAGCTCGAGCGAAGCCACTCGTCGACAGCGCTGAATAGTTCTGCTTTGCGTTCGTCGGGGAGAAACGATGAACGAATGGAGTTGCCGGCCAGCTGGGCGAGCTCAGAATCCTGCCAGCCGAGCTGGTCGCGAAGTCCTCGGAAGTTGTCATCCACGTAGCCACCGAAGTAGGCCGGGTCGTCGGAGTTGACGCTGACCAGCAGTCCGGCCGCGAGCATGGCCGGCAGGGGATGGTCGGCGAGTGTGTCAACAACCCTGAGCCGCACATTGGAGAAGGGGCACACTGTCAGCGGCACGGCGTTGGCGACAAGGTAGTCAACCAGCTCCGGGTCCTCCAGACTTCGCACACCATGATCAACGCGTTCGACGCGCAGAATGGTCAGCGCGTCCCACACATAGGCGGGCGGTCCCTCCTCACCGGCATGAGCCACCAGGTGAAGTCCGGACTGGTGCGCGAGTTCAAAGACGGTGGCGAAATCGCCGGGAGGGTTTCCGACTTCGGCGGAATCCAGTCCCACCCCTATCAGTAACTCTCCCCAGGACGATTCAGCCCGCATTCTGAGAAGCGCCCGCAAAGTCTCAAACGCTTCTAACACTGGCCTGTCGCGGAGGAAGTTCGCGATCAGTGTTGCGGTGATCCCGGTCTCCGCCTCGGAGTCCCGAATTCCCCGAGCGATGCCGTCAAGACAGGTCGCCAGAGGGATTCCCCGCACGGTGTGAGCTTGCGGATCAAAGAAGAGTTCAGCGTGCCTTACTCCGCCGCGATGAGCGCGGGCGAGGTAGGCCCGAGTGAGCGCGGCGAAATCATCTTCTGTGCGCACTACGTCGAGGTTTGCGTAGTACAAATCGAGGAACGATTGCAGGTCAACAAATCGGTAGCGGTCCCGCAACTCATCGAGGTTTGCATGCGGCAAGGTGATGCTGTTGCGCTTCGCCAGCTCGAAGATCAACTCCGGCTCAAGAGTGCCCTCGAGGTGAATGTGCAGTTCCACGGTGGGTGGCGTCAACAAAGGGAGCTCCTAATTTAGGACCGGCGCGCGAGGAGCGCGGCTTCGGCGGCTTGGGCTAGCGCGTACGCGGCGAGGGAGATGACGGCAACAACGGCGGCGATGACCCACATCATGCGGTAATCGAGGTACCCCCGCGAGACACCGAGCAACCCGCCAAGGCCGGTGCCGGTAACAAATTGTTCAGCGATGACCACACCGGTCAGCGCCCGAGGAACGGCGAGCCTCACTGAGGCCAGCAGGTGGGGGAGAGCATTGGGCAAGGTGACCCGCGTCATGATCGACAGCCGGCTCGCATTGACCGACCGCATCACGTCGAGCGGACCGCTCGGAGCGGTGGCAATGCCCTGAATAATTGTGACAAGACTGGGAAAAAAGGTGACCGAGATGGTCACGGCCACGATGGTGACGGTTCCCCGGCCCAGTATCAGCGCGATAAGTGGCGCAAGAGCGACTAGAGGAATTGTCTGACTGACAAACGCGAACGGCATGATTCCTCGCGCGACCGCGGCAAAGGAGCTCAGTGCCACCGCGAGTAAGAGCGCAAGAAGCACTCCGGCGGTTGTGCCAACAATTGCCGGTGGCACGCTCGCGTTCAGGGCGGCAAAAACATCCGCACGAACTTCTGGCGCGCGTTCAGAGGTGACA
>DASYMY010000297.1:0-2354 GCA_036008825.1 Glaciihabitans sp. | reverse complement strand
CCAAGTTCCTCTACGACGTAGTGGCCTACACCGCCACCAACGGTGGTGGATCGAACTCGAACTGGTCGCTTACGGGGTTAAATCCGTACCAGACCTTCTTCATTACGGAGGAGAATTCCTTCGACGGTACCTTCACCCGCGGCATAAGCACCGATTCCGCCGTGCGCACTGCCGAAACGGACTACGTGCGATGGGAGAACGTACTCGCGTCGGCCGCCAACACCCTGAACCTTTCGTTCGTCTGGGTGAATGGTACCGACGGCACCGGCATGGCGGGCTTCCAGCTGATCGAACTTGGCCCGCAACCGGGTCCGGACACCTTCTACAATGGTGGAGCGGGGGCAGGCACGTGGGACGTGGAACTCACAACGAACTGGCGCACGACCAACACGCCTGATGTTGCGCCGAGTGACACCGAGTTCTTTGCAAACGACAAAGCGAACTTCGGCGATCTCGGTCCCGACGGGGCACGCACCGTTACCGTCGCCGCGGGTGGCGTTGATGCTGGTGCTGTGATCGTGAACAACACCGGCACCAACAGCTACACAATCGGGGGAGGTCCAATCCGCGGGGCAACGGCGGCGCTTGTGAAGGATGGCGATGCACCCTTGACGCTGACCGGCCTCAATGAGTTTGGCGGGGGCACCACGATCAAGCATGGCACCGTCAATGTCTCTACCATCGGGGACAGCACCACGGCCGGGAATTTGGGCAAGGGTGGATCGCTGACCGTGGGTGATGCGACCGGCGCCGCGAACGCAGTCCTGAACTACAGCGGTGTCACCGCCTCGGCGGCGCGCTCCGTCGCGATCGGTGCGCTGGGTGGAAACATCACGGTGCAAACGGGAGGCACCACGCTGACTCTGACCGGGAACTTGACCGGCACGGGACCACTGCTCAAAGGCGGCAGCGGCAATCTGGCAGTGACCGGCACGGGCGGCAATTTTTCCGGTGCGATCACGGTTCCGGTCGGTGGACTGACCGTGGGCGGCATGGCCAGCGGCGCCGGCGCAATCTCGGTCGGAACCACAGGACCGGCATCATTCACCTACGGCGGGAGCAATCTCGTCGATGGGCGTTCACTAACTGTCGGCGCCAGCGGCGCGACGGTTGGCGCTTCCGATCCCAACGCTTTCTACAGGATCAACGGAACAATCACCGCAACCGCGGGCGCATTGACCGTCTCCGGCCCAGGCCGCCTTGCGCTCGGAGGCGTGGCCAATTTTGCCACTATGCCGACGATCAGCGCCGGTGCGACGCTGGCTTTGCAAAACGAGTCCGGCAATGTGCTCCCGGCCGCGGCAATCAGCATCCCCACCGGCACGCTGGAGCTCGCTCCCGGTGCGCTCGGCAACAACACGGCTGCACTGACTTTGAGCGGAGGCACCCTCCGGCTGGGTCATGAAGGATTGCTCGGCGACTACTATAACGGGGGGGTGAACAACGCAGACCTGTCCGGCACCGCCGCCAGCGTTCGCAATTACTTCGCGGGGCTGGGCGCGCCCGCCGTTTCCGCCCGGACCAACACGGCCGGCCAGAGCAACCTCGACTTCAACAACGGCAATGGTGGGAACGCTGCGCCATTCCTCAGCCAGGGATTCACTCCGGAGAATGACCTTCGCAGTCTTTTCACCGGTAAGATCCTGATCACCAGCCCAGGCGACACGACTTTCTTCACCACCAGCGATGATGGCAGCGCGGTGTTCATTGATGGCGCGCGCGTGGTGAACAACAACTTCTTCCAAGGGATGACGGAGCGCTCCGGCACCATCAACCTCACGGCGGGACTGCACGACATCGCGATTTACTATTACGAAGGGGGCGGTGGAGCGGGCTTTGTTGCACGATACCAGCCAGCCGGTGGGACGAAGCAGATCATCCCGAATGGCGTGCTGTTTGCAGGTGATACTTACACCGACACCGCGCGTCCGATCCTCGTAACCCAGAGTTCCGCACTCGAGATCGGCTCAGCGGTGGCAAACCTTGGCGCTTTGACTCAAACCGGCGGGACCACACTTGCGGTCACGGGATCGGCGAAATTCAGCGGCACGACCCTCAGCGGCGCGGGTGCTCTGGGCCTTAACAATCGGATCGGCAACGTCAACCTTGGTCCGATCACCGCGACCAGCCCGACCATCAACAAGTCTGGCGACGGCGCACTGGTGTTCAGCCAGGCGACCCCTGCGAATACCACCATCAATGCGAGCGCCGGTCTCGTTGTCGTGCAAGGCAGTGAAGCGGGCGGGACGACGACCAACCCCCTTTCCGCTGCGACGGTGAACTTCTCCGGCACCGGCAATCTCGGGCTGAGCGCCACCGCGGGTAATCCGACCTATAACATTCCGGTTTCATCA
>DASYMY010000296.1:0-3588 GCA_036008825.1 Glaciihabitans sp. | reverse complement strand
CCCGTGGCATCCAACGCCTGAATGGCGGCGGAGGCATGGGGGGCGATCGCGGTGAACGCGCCCAGCAGAGCGTCGGAGTGGGTAGTGCCGTCGCCGGCGATGAGATCAACGTAGTTGAAGTCGTCACCCGTGAACATTCGCACCCCCTCTGGCAGGCGCGAGCGCAGCGCGATCTCCGACTGCGGGTTGAGCAGACTCATTTTGATTCCGGAAACCACCGCGGTGTTCTCCGAAATGATCTGGTTCACGGTGTCACTGGCCACCGACCAATCGGTGGAGCCAAAGTAACCCGCCAGGGTGGGGTCAAACGCTTCGCCCAGCCAGTGCAGCACAACGGGAGCACTCGCCCGAGCGAGAACGGCGGTGTAGACGCGGTGGTAGTCGGCCGCGTTGGACGCCGCGCGGGCCAGGTGGCGGCTCGCCATTAGCACGGCACCCGCACCGGTGTCTTCGGTGAAGTGCAGCTGCTCAACATAGGCGTCAATAACCGCGTCAAGCGAAATGATCTCGTCTCCGACGTGGTCGGTGTTGACCCCAACAACCACGTTGCCGCCGACCTCGGTGGCGACTTCGGCGCTGCGCCGAATGAGCTCTCGCGTTGCGCTGGCGTCGAGCCCCATATTGCGTTGCGCGGTGTCCATCGCGTCGGCAACACCCAAACCCCACGAGTAGACGTGCCTGCGGTAGTCGAGGGTTGCATCCCAGTCAATGTCGGCGGGCTGGCCCGGCACATTTTCGGCGCTGACTCTCGGAATCACGTGCGCGGCAGCGTACGCGGTTCTGCTTGTCAGCGGGCCGGTCGGTCGGGTGAACGCGCCGGCGGCGAGAAGGGGAGCCCGGGTGAGGGTTCCGTCACTGCCGAGCAGGGGAAGGCCGCTCATACGAGGGCCGACTCCGGCTCGTCCGCCGAGGCGACAGCAGGCTGCACTGCCGGAGCGGAAGTTGTTGCGGTGACCAGGGGAACGTCAATGCGGCGACCAGACGCGGCCGACTCAAGGCCCGCTTCGGCCAAGAGCATTCCACGGGCGCCGGCGTAGAAGTCGTACGGGTGGGGGCCGTCTTCGATGACGTGGCGGAGGAAGTCTTCCCACTGCACTTTGAACCCGTTTTCGACCAAGTCGTTGTCGGGAACCTCAATCCAGTCTTCAAGGTAGTTGTGGCTTTCCGCCAGGTCGGGGTTCCAGGTCGGCTTAGGGGTCGCGTTGCGGGGCTGAATCTTCGCCCCAAACAGACCAACAACGGCGCTGCCGTGGGTTCCGTCCACCTGAAACTCAACGAGCTCTTTGCGGTCAACCCGCACGACCCAGCTGGAGTTAATCTGCGCCACAATTCCGCCCGCGAGATCAAAAACCGCATAGGCGGCGTCATCCGCCGTTGCTGTGTAGGACTTGCCCTGCTCATCAACACGGGTGGGGATGTGGGTCGCGGTGCGGGCGTAGACGGTTTCGACGCGGCCAAAAAGGTTTTCGAGTACGTAGTTCCAGTGCGGGAACATGTCGACGATGATTCCGCCGCCGTCTTCTTTGCGGTAGTTCCAGCTGGGACGCTGGGCGTCCTGCCAGTCGCCCTCGAAAACCCAGTAGCCGAACTCGCCGCGTACCGAGAGGATCTCGCCAAAAAAGCCGGAGTCGATCAGGCGCTTCAGTTTGCGGAGGCCCGGCAGGTAGAGCTTGTCGTGCACGACTCCGTTTTTGATTCCCGCCGCCTGGGCCAGTTCTGCCAGCTCGAGGGCATCCGCGTAGTTTTCGGCGGTGGGCTTTTCGGTGTACACGTGTTTGCCAGCGGCGATGGCTCGTTTGATCGCGGGAACGCGGGCGCGAGTCAGCAGCGCATCAAAGTAGATCGGAAAACGCTCATCGGCGAGCGCAACATCTAGATCGTTGGTGAAGTGTTCGATGTTGTGCTTCTGGGCTAGCTCACGCAGTTTCGCTTCGTTGCGGCCGACGATCATCAACTCGATCTGACGGCGGGTGCCGTCGGCGAGGAGAACACCACCCTGCTCACGGATAGCCAGAAGTGAGCGCACAAGATGCTGGCGGTAGCCCATCCGTCCGGATGCGCCGTTGACAATGATTCCGATAGTCGACTCTGACACGGTTGCTCTTTCTCTAACGCGGATGCTGGTGATCACGGGCACTGACCGCGAAAGGCGCAGGAGGCGAGCTCGTCTGGCCATTCGGGAAAGCGTTTACCAAAGCATATGTTCAAACCGACTGATTGCCAATACCGACCTGGGGATTGCCGCCAGCGGGGTGCTGCTGGTGGGCAGTCGCGCTAGTTCGAATACTCGACGGCCAGCTCGGCGCCGGCGCGACGCAGATAGTGGAGGGTGTGCTCCATCGCGGCAGCGCTACTGCCAGCCAAATCGCTCAGACTGCGATGCCCGGCGAAGGCGGCAGGGTCGGCATCGATCAGCCCGGCTACCAGCAGGGTTGGTGTTCCCGTTGGGGAGGTGAGGTTGAGAACATGCGAGACCACTTTTCCGGCGGCAGACTGGGAATCGAACCTTCCCTCTCCGGTGATCACTACGTCTGCAGCCCTGATGGCCTCGGCCAGTCCAACCACTTCGGCGACGGCCACAGATCCGGCGCTGAGCGTGGCACCCCAGGCGAGCAGCCCAAAGGAGCATCCGCCAGCGGCGCCCGTTCCTGCTGCTGTCGGGTCGGCATCCAGCAGTGCGCTGAAGTGCTCGAGGCCCGCCGCGAGGCTCACGACCTGCTCAGGTGTTGCGCCCTTCTGGGGAGAAAAAATAGCTGCGGCACCCTGCTGCCCGAGCAGCGGATTGGTGACGTCGCTCAAAATGAGTGCGCCGCCGACGGGAACTGGAGGCAGTTCGCTCAGATCAACGGCCGAGATGTCAGAAAGGTGGCGTCCGCCCAGAGCGACAGGTGCGCCTGTGCTGTTGGTGAACCGGGCGCCGAGTGCGCTCAGTGCCCCCGTGCCGCAGTCGGTGGAGGCACTGCCGCCAACCGTGAGCAGAAGCCGAGTTGCTCCAGCAGTGATGGCCGCCCGTATGGCTTCGCCGAACCCATAGGTGTGCGCATCAAGAGGGCGAAGTTCATCCACTAGGCCAAGTCCGCTGGTGCTGGCCAGTTCCACCACCGCTGTGCCATCAGCGAGCAATAACCAGTAGGTCTCCACCGCGGTATCGGCCGGGCCTCGGACCGTCACGGGCATCCGTATGGCGCCCAAACTGGAGGCCTCAAACGCCTCGAGGGTGCCCTCCCCGCCATCGGCCATAGGAGCACAGCGCACGTTATCCTCGGGCCGCACCGACGCCCAGCCCTCCGCGAGGGCAGTGGCAACCTCCGTGGCTGTTGCTGTGCCTTTGAAAGAGTCGGGGGCTATCAGGACGCTGCGCCGGGTCATGGTCATAGTGTGCCACGCGTAGCGTACGGGGGAAAACGCTTACCGTAGTTATTGGCAGCCACGGTCCACTCACAATGGTCCTGAACATGTGACGGTAGGCAATACTTGAGCCATGAGCACAGACCGCGAAGATGACGCCCTGAGGTGGGGCGACGAAAGCGACCCCACCTATATCGCCAGTGGCACCCCCGCGAGCACCCCAAGCACCGCATCTCCCTC
>DASYMY010000295.1:0-2302 GCA_036008825.1 Glaciihabitans sp. | reverse complement strand
CTGCGAGGCGTTGACGTGATCGTTGGGGTGCACGGCCCCGCCAAGGCCAGCACTGGCGAGAGTGGCGAGCACCTCGTTCATGTTCATGTTGCTTGAGGTGCCACTACCGGTTTGGTAGGTGTCGACCGGGAACTGGTCATGGTACTGCCCGGCGATCAGCGAATCGGCCGCTTCGACGATGGCGTCAGCGATGCCTGAGTCGATAACTCCGAGGGACCCATTCACAATGGCCGCAGCTCGTTTGATTCGCGCCAGGGCCACAATCTGAGCCGGCTCCAAGCCGGACCCGGAGATGGGGAAGTTCTCCACCGCTCGCTGGGTCTGAGCCCCATACAAGGCGGATGCGGGTACGCGCACCTCACCCATCGTGTCGTGTTCGATGCGGTATTCCTGCAAGTTGGTCACGGCGGTGTGCTTTCCTTCGAGGTGGGGGAGGGATGGTGCGGTTAGGAGAGGCGGCTACACGGCGCCGAGCGCGATGTCTCGCACTGCGCGTCCTTCGAGTAGCCGGTAGTTTGCTCCGACGATAGCCAGCGTACCCGCGGCTACCGCGTCGCTAATGAGTTCAGATGCGTCGAGCAGTTCGGCGATGGTGTCGCGAAGGTGCTCGCGCCCGACGACATGGGAGTCGATGGTAGTCGGGTCAATTGCGCCCTCATCAGTCAGCGCACCCGTTTCGGTTCCGACCCGACGGACGGCGGGCACAATCTTCGAAATCAGAGTGTTGATGTGGGGCGGCAACGCGACAGCGTCAGGGCCCTGCGACTCGATGGCTGCCAGCACTGCACCGCAGTTGTCGTGGCCAAGAACCACGATCAACGGAACGTTGAGAACTCCAACGGCGTACTCAAGGGAACCGACAACGCTTTCGGAGATGATCTGCCCGGCGTTACGAACAACAAACAGGTCACCAATGCCCTTGTCGAAGATGATCTCTGCGGCCAAACGGGAGTCACTGCACCCAAACAGGGCCGCGATTGGGGTTTGTGCGGCAGCAACCTCTTCACGCCGCTCCACATCTTGGCGAGGGTGACGGGGGGCGCCAGTGACAAAACGTTCATTGCCTCTGGCCATTTCCTGCCACGCTTTGGCGGGAGTTTTCACCGTGATACCGGAGGCCGAGATTGGGTCGCTCGAGGTGGGATCTGCGGGGGTTGGGATATCAGTTGTCATCAGACTCAGCCGCCATTCGTTGGTGTGGGTACGGGAAGTTCGGCTGCCAGCGCTGAAGCAAACAACCCAAACTCGCTGTCTTCTGCCGTTCCGTGAAGAAGGTAGTCGCTGTCGGCTACCGTAGTCGCCAGCGAGTAGGCAAAGTTTCCTGGATCGTCACTATCGCGTTGGTCGTACACGTCCCAGGTGATCCCGTCGATGGTCACAGAGCCGGTGGGCTGCGCGCCGCCGAGGAACCCGGCGAACCAGCCAGGTGTGGTGTTGATGCCCTGCTCCAGCGCAAGGTACTGGTTCTGCGGGGTGACAAAGCCGATCTTCCAGGTGAAACTTTCGTCTGCTGCCGGTTCAAGTGTGGCGTTGTTCGCAGCCCACTCCGCGGGAAGCGTTGGTACAGCAAGCGTTGTGGTTACACCCGGCTGAGCCTGGTCGGCGACCAATGCGTAGTCCACCGGGCCGGCTGCGGGCTGGTCGGGTCGCACCACAACAAGAACGGTGAGCAAAACGATGGCCAGCGAGGCGACCAGCGCGACTACCAGATTGTTGGGTGTCTTCGCCTGACGGTAGTTACGAGAATTCTCTGCTTTGCGGGCGGCAGTTTCTTCCGGCGTTTCTGGACGGCCCAGGTCAGCGCGGATCGGGGCATCACCGCTATTTTTGCGGACCATCGTTACTCGGAAGCAGCTGCGCGAGCAGCATCAAGACGAGCCTTCGCCCCCAGAAGCCACTCCTCACAACGTTTAGCGAGAGCCTCACCGCGCTCCCACAGAGCGAGCGATTCTTCCAGGGTTGATGACCCTTTTTCCAGTTCGTTCACCACTAGAACCAGTTCGTCGCGAGCCTGCTCGTAGCTGAGCTCGCTAACGTTCAGGGCGGACACGCCATCGCTCACAGGACTGCACCGTTCAGAGTTGAAATTGTCACAAGCTAATTCTACCGATCGTCACTGTCGCTGAGCTGCGTCTTGCGAGACAACAACATCCACTTTGCCCTGCGCCAACGTGAGCAGCAGGGGTGTTCCTTCGGCCGCATCGGCGGCATCGCGCAACGCCAAACCGGAGGGCAACTGTGCGATTGCATACCCGCGGTCGAGGGTGCGTTGTGGGGAAAGCGCACGCAACTGTGCGGTCAG
>DASYMY010000294.1:0-3874 GCA_036008825.1 Glaciihabitans sp. | reverse complement strand
CCCAATCAGCAGTCGCCTGTCATTAACGCGGATAGTGCAACCGTTCAGGCCGAGGGCATCAAGGGCTGAGGCGGTAGCGACCAGCAGTTCCACTTCGGCGAGCGCACTGGGCTCGCCAATGATGTCGATGTCGCACTGGATGAACTGGCGGTAGCGCCCCTTTTGCGGTCGTTCGGCCCGCCAGACGGGCGCAATCTGGATGGAACGGAACACGGCAGGTAGCTCCGCGCGATGGCTGGCATAGAACCGTGCGAGGGGCACGGTCAGGTCGAACCTTAGGCCGAGATCGGCGAGGTCGAGCGCGTCGCGTGCACTGGCAAAGTCTTCGCTGGTCAGGCCTCGCTTCAAAATGCCGAAAGCAAGTTTCTCGTTGTCACCGCCGAGCCCAGCGTGGAGGCGGGAGCTGTCTTCCATCACGGGCGTTTCAATTTCGTCGAAACCGTGAGAGCGGTACGTGGAGCGGATGATTCCCAGCACTCGTTCGCGGTGCGCCTTATCGGCGGGAAGGAAGTCGCGCATTCCGCGCGGAGGGTTGACAGGAGAAGCCATATAGCAATTCTCTCGCACTGGGCGTGGTGCCTTCGCCCACCCGGCGTGGGAGCTGCAACCGCGTCTAGTTCTGGCCGGGCATCCCCACAATTCCTGCGTCGGAGGGGTCTTGTTCGCTTTCACGAATCTCCTCCTGCAGCCCCCGCAGGGTGACCCGCAATGCGCGTTCGGCGTCGAGGCCGGCGGAGCGAGCCGACGAGACGATTGCCAAAAGCAGCGCCCCCAGTTCGTCTTCGTCGCCCACGGCCAGAGCGGCTGGGGCATCCGCATCAATGAGTCCGACTTTTTCTGCTCGGCCTAACAGTTTGTCCGCGAGGGCGAGGGAGGGCATTCCTTGCGGGATTCCATCGAGCACGCTGGTGCGGGTCGGCTTTTCGACGCTTTTGAGGTCATCCCAGAGCGCTTTGACGTCATCGGCTGTTTCGGCGGTCTGTTCCCCAAACACGTGTGGGTGACGGCCGATCATTTTGGCGGACATCGCGGCGGCAACATCCTCAATAGTGAACTCTTCCCCGGGAGTGTGAGCAGCGAGGTCCGAATGGAAGATCACCTGATACAGCACATCTCCGAGCTCTTCGATGAGGTCGTCTCTCGTGCCCGTCTCGATCGCGTCAACCAGTTCGTGGGTTTCTTCAATCAGGTGTGTGACCAAAGACTCATGGGTCTGTTCTGCGTCCCATGCGCACCCGCCTGGCGCCCGCAACCGAGCGAGCAAATCAATCAATTCGTCAAGCTTCGGGTGCGGTGTTGGCTGTTCGCTCATGCTGACATCCTGCCAGCCGCCTCTGGCCAAATTCCTCCGGCCAGCGGATGATTCACAGAACAGGAGCGGATGCCGCTGACGCTACGGGTCGGTCGACACCCGTTGCGCGGCGAGATGCGCGGCAAGCGCCGGGCTTTTATGAGGCATAGGGCGAGGGGTTTGTGACGGGTCGAGATTGACCGGCGCAGTCAGGAGGAACCCGTCTGGTGTTGCGGTGATCGTCCAGTGCTCGTTGTGCAAAAGCAAGTGATGGTGTTTGCACAGCAAGATGCCGTTGACGATCAATTGCTAATGTGACCCCATGACCAAGAAGGCTCAGGCCGCGATTTATGCCCGCATTTCCCGCGATGTCACCGGGCAGGGTTTGGGCGTGGAACGTCAACTTGCAGATTGTCGAGACCTGGCCGCTGCCCGTGGGTGGGTTGTTGCGGAAGAGTACGTGGACAACGACATCTCTGCGTATAAAGGCAAGCTTCGACCGTCTTACCAACGAATGCTGGAAGACATTGCGGCGGGGCGGCGGGACGCGGTAATCGTTTACAACACCGACCGATTGACACGTCGACCGATCGAGCTCGAGCAATTTGTCCAGATTTGCGAAAATGCCGGTGTTCAGCAGTTCGCTACCGTCACTGCCGATATCAACCTTGGTAACGATGACGGGATGTTCATGGCCCGGATTCTTGCTGCCGTGGCGGCGAAGGAGTCGGGTCGCAAGTCGGAACGACAAAAACGCAAGGCTAGAGAGATCGCGGAAGCAGGGAAACCGAACGGCGGAAACTTGCGCCCGTTTGGGTACGAGCGTGATCAGGTAACGGTTGTTGAGTCCGAAGCTGTCGTGCTGCGCATTCTTGCAGACAGATACCTCGCGGGCGAGTCTTTGATGTCACTGACTCGTTGGTTGCAGGACGAGGGAGTGATGTCGGTCGCGGGGCTGCCATGGCGGACAACAACACTGCGTCAAACGCTCACCAATCCTCGAATTGCGGGACTTCGCGCGCACAACGGGGTGGTTGTCGCTAATGCTGTTTGGCCTGCGATCATCACGCCAGGTACTCACGAACAACTCGTGGCTCTGTTTGCCCGCAAGAAGAGCACGGGCAAGCGTGCACCACGTCGATATCTGCTGTCTGGACTATTGCGCTGCGGCAGATGCGACAACAAGCTCTTCAGCTCCGCGCGTCAGGACACTCGGCGTTACGTGTGCATGTCCGGACCAGACCACGGCGGGTGCGGAAAGTTGACTATCGTCGCTGCACCGGTTGAGGAATGGCTCGCCGAAGCGGTTCTCATGCGCCTAGACAGCCCGGTTATGGTTGACGCCCTCGCGGGCCGTGCGGCCGCCGATGAACGGCACACGGCTTTATTGAAAGCGCTGGAATCGGACAAGGCACAGGCAAAGGAATTGGCTGAACTTTGGGGGAACAAGGCGATATCCACTGCTGAGTGGAAAGTGGCACGCGAGACGATTGAACCGCGGATCTTCGCTACGGAGCGCCAACTCTCGCAACTTGCTGGAGCTAACACTTTGGATGGCGTCGTTGGCCATGGTGAGGAATTGCGTGCTAGCTGGGAGAGTCTGAACCTCTCCCGGCAAGCAGCAATCGTCGCAGCAATTCTCGATTACGCGACAATTACGCCTAAAACCACCTCGGGACGTTCCCCCGTGGACCCGAATCGAATTATTCCAACTTGGCGGCTATAAGAGGTGGGGTACTGCGGTCGCCGCTCCGCGGCGCTCCCGCAGTACCCCACCCCCTCATCAGCACGCTCAACTGAGCAATAGCTCCGGCATCGGTAACCACCACCGGCACTTCCTGAGCGCGGCACGACGCTTCTAGCCACGCCTTCAGCGCGGCACGATCGACGGTCATCGGCCCCACTGCGCCCAAATCGCGGGCGGACCCTGCCAGCTCTCGACCGAGGACGATGCCCACTCGACGGATGGCGCACCGCCGAGCACTGCGGATGCCTGGGTCAACACAGCGTGCGGGGAATCTCCTGACAAGCTCACCGGTCGCGGGGTGAAACCTTGAGCAAGGTCGTACCGGTGAAGCCCGAGCACCCGGACAGTTGGATCAGCGAAGGACTTCGCCACGTACTTCGACAGGTACCCAGCCGCGCGGCGCGCCTCACTGAGGTTGGTGGAGCCCACCGGGAGGTCACCGAGAAGCTTAATGTGCACAAAGCCGTGGCCCCATGCGGATTCGATTAGTGAGCGTTTGATGAATCGCCCTACGGCGAAGTGTGCGTGGAGACCGTGGCCGGTCTTGTGCCACTCGGGCACCCAGACATACGGGAACGGCTGACCGCCCAAACTGGTGCGCAGAGTGCGGAAGAAGTCACCCAAATACGTTCGTAACTGTTCCGGGTCATGACATCCGGAGCCGCGAAAGGTGAGCGTGCCAAGTCGATTGAGCCGATTCGCGGTGCAGTACCGCCGCAGCTTCGCCCGCGCGCGCCGCCCCGCTTCTTCACTTGAACGTTCGGGGTCTGCGGCAAATCCGCGGGAGACATAGTCAGGCACTCGACGCGCCGAGCCGTGAAATGATCCGCCACCCT
>DASYMY010000293.1:0-1773 GCA_036008825.1 Glaciihabitans sp. | reverse complement strand
TCGAGGCGCGTACGCGACTGGAGAGTCGGCATAGCCCGGGGCCCCGGTGATGGTGAACACGCCGAAGTCGAACGCGAACGTATCGATCGGTGGGCATCCGGTTGCGGTAAGCCGGTCGAGCAGTCCCCACTGCTTCAACTTCGCCACGCCTGGCGGCTGTATGAAGTGGGTCGAGATGGTGTCGCTCGGGAAGTTGGCTCGATCGACCACCAGGACCCGGTAGCCGTTCCGGGACATCAACATCGCTGTGGGGGACCCGGCGCAGCGCGCTCCCACCACAATCACATCGAACTGGTCATTCGCCATGACACCGCCCCCGTCGGTCAGGGGCGCGTCGCCCCATACCGATACCACCACCCACTCGGTCGAGACCGCAAGACCCCTCCGGTGCCGGCACAGACATGCGGCAGCTCAAGAAGCTTGATTTCGGTGCTGAGCGAGCTGCAGGTCCAGCCACGCCCGCGCGGATTGTTCCGTTCCCGGCAGGTCCAGGATGCCGATCAGGAACGCGATGACGGTATCGGCGAGCAGGCTTGCAGATTCCCATCGGGCCGCTTGGACCGCCTCGGGATCCACTCGACTCCTGATAACGAAGCCGTCCAAGAGGACCTGGAGGCTCAGTGTCACCCTGTTGGCGGGCCACTCAGGACGAAAACGGCACCCCAGATGTTCGATGAAGAGCGGGAACCTCGACGTCCACACCAACTGGGCTCCACGAGCCCCCTCGACGACCTTCGCGGCAAGATCGGGATGCCGGGGCAGTAGCGGTGCGATGTGTGCCAGCAGATAGGTACGCGGATGGCTGAGCAACTCCTCGGTGAAGCTGTCCACCAGCTTGATGACGCCGCTACTGACGTTCTCGGCTTGCAACAAGTGATGCACCTGCGGACCCTCTGCTAACGCCTCGTCCTCGGGGCGATCCCGATACAGCATGGTGTGGATGATTGCGTCGCAGATGAACTCGTCCCGGGTGGGCCACCGGTTGACGAGGGCCTTCTTGCTGGCGGTCGGGTTCTGGCTGTGTCGGGCCACGGCCACGACGTCCTCGATTCGCATCCACTCCAGAGACGCCGGGCTACGGAGTGACTGGACGCGCCGAGCAAGGGGGTCCGCTGAGACAGCGAGTGAGGAGTCAATCAACGCCGCAGCCGCGTTCAGGTACTGCAGCGCAGCTGTGTCATGTCTAGTTGGCGCTGGTCGTGGGCTCACACCTCGAGTATCTCGTAGAGGACCGCAACTGACTCTCTACTTCAATAAGACAGCGGAGCGGCTCCAGTCGTATTCGTTTAGGGTGAGGTTCTCCGCGGGACTTCCGGCGGTGACTGAAGATCTTGAGGGCCTAGGTGGACACGCCGGTGGGGGGATGGGCCCTCAGGATCTTCATGTAACCCCTGGTCGGGAGAACAATGCGGTCACTGATCCGGTGCTCAGAAGGCGAAGCCGGTTACGTCGCATCGACGGCGGCTCTACGGACAGCATTCTCGTCGAAGGACACCTTGCAGTACTCGGCGAGCTTCCTCAAGTTGGTCAGTTCATTGACATTGATTTTGCCGTCGACAGCTGCTGCGATGACACCGGCCTGATACAGGTGCTCCAGATTACCGGTAGCCGCACCAAGCATCGCCCACACGGTCTGCTGGTCCAGGTGGCTGGCCGACTCGAGTCCCGCGATTGCTGACAACTCACTATCCAAGTCGCCCACCAGCGCGGTCACATGCTTCAACAAAAGCCGTTCGTTTTCGTGGATCAGCGCATCCGACCTGATGATCAGCC
>DASYMY010000292.1:0-1661 GCA_036008825.1 Glaciihabitans sp. | reverse complement strand
AGATGGGTAGTAGAACCCCCCAACAGAACGCGACAAGCCTAGGTGGCACGAGGAAACTCAGTGCGATGGCGGCGAGAGCGGTGAACACCGGCCAAGCAGGACCGATGCTAGTCAGCACAACCGCGGCGCAAGTTGTGGCTCCGGCACCAACATAGATGTATGCGGGGTAGGTTGCTAGCCGCGTGATCCGTCCACCGCCAGCGGGTCCTCGTATTGCAGCTGGGCCGACCGGGCTGGGTGCCGGACTGCGGTCGGCCGCTTCAGGCCCATAGGCGCGCCCCTTGGGACTACTCACGCCGTTGATCTCGGTTCGGACACGAGAGGTGCCGATGGGATTCCCTGTGAATGACAACCTGCTCTCCACCGTCGCCCGCCACCGCGTCGTTTTTCCGACAAACTCGCTCCTGAGTGCAGCGTGATCCAGCGTGAACCGCTGCCTGCCATGAAGCGATGTACGGTTAGTCGGACTTTGCGGGGACCCCTTTCACGACGGTTCGTGTTGGGACGTTTCGGACGACGCACGCGCCGGCGCCGATTGTCGCTCCCACACCGACCGACAGGTTCTGCAGGACAGCAGCCGTGGTTCCAATCAAGACGAACTCCTCGATCCTGCAGCCTCCTGAGACGGCTGCTAGCGGATTTACTTGCACGAAGTCGCCAAGTACGGCGTCATGCCCTATTGTGGCGTTCTGATTGATATGCACATGGCGACCTAAACTTACATTTGTTGTAACGCGCGCCCCCGCGAAGATAACGACCCCCTCGGCGAGGGTAGTCTCTAATCCGACTGTTGCGGTCGGATGGATAAGCTTTGCCGCCTGAGCCTTATATTCGTCGATCTCGGAGGCAACGTGCGCACGGATACGCGGGTCACCGATGCCGATTACGTACTTGGCGCTTAGTTCGACGAGTTCCGCACAGGGGCCGAGAAATGCGACGTCGAGGCGGTTCAGTCTATGGAGATTCTCTTTGGTGGGGCCGTCGTCAACGAAACCGAGTAACTTCCATCGCTGTTTGTCAGCACTATTGATGGCAGAGACGATTCCAAGGATCTCGCGGCCATGACCGCCGCAGCCGACGATGACGAGAGGCTCAGGCATGGTCTGGCTGCGGTTGTGTGACCGGTGCTGATGTTCCCAGGAACTCAGGCATGGTTGCGGCGCCGACGGCCGAGATGCCATCTCGCCGAAGCACCGCGAGGATCGTTTCGGTGCAGATGCGAGCGTTCAGCTTGATTGAGCGGTTATCGACATACCAGACATCGAGGGCGAACTTCTCCTCCCAGCTCAGCGCGTTGCGGCCGCGCACCTGGGCAAGTCCGGTCACGCCAGGCCGCACAAGATGCCGGCGGGCCTGCTCGGGCGTGTAGCGCTCGAGGTAGCGCAGCAGCAGTGGTCGGGGACCGACCAAGCTCATCTCGCCACGCAGGACGTTCCACATGGTTGGCAGTTCATCCAGGCTGGTGGTGCGGAGGAGACGGCCGACGGCGGTGAGTCGATCGGCGTCCGAGATCAGTCCGCGTTGCTCGTCGATGTCGAACATGGTGCGGAATTTGACGAGGGTGAAGGCGCGGCCGTCTTTGCCTGGGCGTGGTTGGCGGAACAGCACCGGCCGGCCGAGCCCGACGGCAACCAGTGCGGCCACAATGAGCAGAACCGGGG
>DASYMY010000291.1:0-3789 GCA_036008825.1 Glaciihabitans sp. | reverse complement strand
ACCTGGAGAATATCATAGCGGCCTATGAGGGCAGAATTCCGGCAACGGAGAACACCAATGATTTTCGGCGGGACTCTGATAGTCCCGCCGAAATCGCGAGCATCATCAAGTTGATGAAGAAGGCGAACAGTGGCACCACGGAGGACAGGGTGCAAGCCGACAAGGGACTGGAAGCCTTTGGCTATGAACTCGACTTCATGACGGACACGGTCACTGGTCGCACCTACCTCGTGTTCTACGAATTAAATCCGTTCGCACGCGGGTGGGGCCTCTACGTGCTCCGTTACGACGCGACGTCGGCGCCGGTCAATCTGGTGGTCGAAGCGCCTCACCCGATTCACGACGAGCTCACGGTCAAGTTCGGCATCAAGACTTTCGTCGACTTGGACGGGAAGATGTTCGCGATGGCCGGAACCCATCGCTACAACAGCACTGAGGTGCGCGACCCGGTGAAGTATCCCAAAAGCCGGATATCGGACATGGCGCGGAGCTACGAGAGCCTGTTCCACAAAGTGCACACCAACTTCACCACCGGACACCCGGACATGACGAGGTCCGTGTGGAGTCCTACTCACGTCTTCCAAGTCCACGGTTTCGAGGCGCGTGACGGCTATCCGGAGCTCGTGCTCAGCAACGGAAGTTGCCAGCCGCAACCTCAACTCAAGACCCTCGCAGATCGAGTGCGGAGCAAGGGGATCACCGCTGGAGTGTTCGAAGGCGACGCCGCGTGCTCCAAAGAATCGCGGAACTATCCCGCGCTGGGTGCGACGATGAATCCGCAGGGCAAACACACGAGAAAGAAAGGAGGCTACTTCTATCACGTCGAAGCAGTGAAGTCCCTGCGCTTTGACTACGCCCGATACCAACGGATCAGCAAGGCGCTGGGTGAAACCCTCTTCGCCGGTGGCACGGGCATGCCGGCGAAGCTCGGTCCGGCGCCCGGGTTCGATCCGGACGCGACCGCGGCCTACGCTCGTACACACGCTCTGCAATACAACGGCAACTATTACAACTGGAACCACCGAGGTGCTGACGTAGGCGGCGATAGCCCAAACTTCGTCAGTCAGGCCTTGGCCGCCGGAGGCTGGCAATGGTACGAACCGACAGATCTAGCGCAGGGTGACCATAAGACCAGCAACCACTGGTACTACCGAGGAAACGCCGCAAACGGCATGGGCGTCGGCGGCACCACCTGGTCGTGGGTCAATGCCGAGACCTGGAGCTCGTTCGCGAGCAAATCCGGTCGCGTGCAGAAGATCAAGTATCTGAGTGATGTCGGCCTCGGCGACGTCGTGCAACTGGCCCTGCCGGACTCCAAGACCAAGCAATACCAGTCGATGATCGTTACCGGCATCGACGACCGGGGCCCCCTGGTGAGCTACCACTCACCAGATACGATCAACGAGCCACTCTGGTCACTCCTTCGCCGACACAACTTGAACTGGGCCGACTCCGATGCCGCGCAGGTGCACCCCCCGGGCAGGGTGTTCACAGCCTGGCGAACGGTCAGCGTCAGCGATCACGCACACCGCGACGATGGCGTCTCCCAACCAGGAGTCCCCACCACCCAGGCACGGCTAGAGCTAGACAGTTTCGTCCCGACCCCAGAGGGATCGATGGACGGCTTTGACCGGAGCAGGTCCTTCCCGCATTGGAGCCAGAGCAACGGCTGCACTGTCCGCCAGACCGTGCTCCGGCGCGACGGCAGGGCGGTGCAACTGGGCACCGGCTGCCAGCCCGCGTCCGGCATCTGGTTCAGCGAATACGACGGCCTCACCCACACCAACCCAAATGATATTCAGATCGACCATGTCGTGCCACTCGCCGACGCTTGGCGCTCCGGCGCCAACACATGGACCCTGGACAGGCGCCGTGACTTCGCCAACGATCTCGCGGGACCGCAACTGAGAGCAGTGACCGGGAGTGTCAATACCTCAAAGCTCGACAAAGATCCGGCGGACTGGGTCCCGCCACGGCAGGGCGCGCACTGCGGATACGCCAAGCACTGGATCCATACCAAGTTCCGGTGGAGTTTGACCATGCAGGCCGCAGAAATAGGCATACTTCAGGGGATGCTCAAAGTCTGCCCAGACTGAGACAGGGACAGCGGTCAAGCTCGGGAGGCCCGGTCTTCACTGACCGGGTCTCCCCGCATCCATCGGTAGATCACCACACAGCACACTGCTCGATGGCGTGTGGTCAGGTGACATCCCAGTAGTAACGCACCGACGACAAATCCCCCCGACCTACCTCAGCCGGGTCGCCGAACAGGTGCGCGATGCCGCCGCCCCAGCCCCCCCGCGTAAGGTCGGAGTCGATGGTGATCAGTACCTGACCAGCGGGCTCACCAAACGAGGGATAGTTGCCACGCCCGCGCGGGTCCTCCTGCTCGAAGGCGGCGCTGCCGCCCAGCGAGCTACCAAAGACGAAGTCGTCGCGGTACTGCTCACCGCCAAGCACGTGGAAATTCCATCCGTTGTACAGAAGGTCCCCCGGGTGGTCACCGCGCTCGCCGTTGAGTTTGGCCAGTTCACGGACCAGCCGCGCCATGTCCTCGTCCTCGTCGAGCTTGAATTCGGTCAGTTCCGGGAGCGCCCGGCCTATCTCGAACGTCACACCGCGCGCCTCGGGAGGGCCGAAGGGCGCGTACACGTCCGGCTTGTCGCTCACCGCGTGCCACGGCGTCGGTGCCGTCGGAGGTGCCACCGGGCGCGCTGTGGTGTCGGCGTACCAGCGGACCTCGAAGCCTTCCGTGCCTTTCGTCTCGTCGAATGTGAGCCCGAAACGGGGGCTATCGGCGCCGACGAACCACTGGAACAACCCAGTCGATGGGAAACCCGGCAACGACCCGACATCGGCAAAGTTGACCTGTACGAGGCAGAACATCGGCACGCCGTTGTACTGCGGCCATGGCGTACCCTCGGGTAAATAGGGATGCCCGGCAAGATACGACCCAGTCGCGGACACCGGCGGCCCGTCATCGAGCCGCAAGTTGGCGGAGGGAAGGGCGACCCGGTTGAGAAACGGCCGCAACTCGTCGAGCACCTGCTGTAGTCGTTTATCCTCGCCGGAATTGTCCATGTGTGACGATACAACGCCACCGGACACACGCACCACAGTATGCAGGCAGGCCGACATGTCGAAACGTGACCTCGGTAGCCACCCGGTACGTGTTCCGGGAAAGGTTGTCGAAGTCGATCAGCGCCACCGGCACGTGCTGGTGTTCCGGGCCGTAGGGCATGGCCTTCTCGCCCGACAGCCAGGCGCGGAACTCCTCGTTGGCCGGAACCAGACCCGTGCTACGCGCCGAAAGCGTTATGCCGCGAAGCCGGTACAACACCTCATCGGCACGACTCGGCTCCTCGGCGATCTCCGGATTTAACCGCATTAACGCGTTTCGAACATCGTCCTCCAGCAACACATCGAGGTCGACTCGCCTCAAATCCGCGCTACGGGTAGCCGGCCAGTCTCCGTCACCGGACAGCAGACCCAGCACGAAGTCCCGCACGGTATTGCCTTTAACGACCGTCGTGTCCGCTCCGCGAGCGAGCGTCCAGCGACTCAGGCGGCAACCAGCCGACCGGCACACGGCACTGCCGCTTAGAGGGTGTCTTATGTGGTGAGTTGGCGGAGTTTGTTGAGGCAGGTGATGGCGGCTCCGAGGGTGAGGAAGCCAAGGAAGTGGCTGGCTTTGCGTTCATAACGCAGGGTCAGGCGCCGGTGTCCGGTCAGCCAGGCCATGGTGCGTTCGATGACCCAGCGATGTTTGCCGAGTTTCTCACGGGTGTC
>DASYMY010000290.1:0-4421 GCA_036008825.1 Glaciihabitans sp. | reverse complement strand
ATGAACTCCTCGATGGTGTTGTACGGGGAGGGGGCGGGCACCACGAGCACGTTGTAGTCGTCGGCGACGCGGGCGATGAGGGTGACGTCGTCAAAGGTGGTCTCGGTTTGGGCCAGCTCGATCGCACCCAGCATGACTGCGCCGGTGATCATCAGAACGTCTTCGCGACCGTCCATCTGACCGAGTTGGTTGAGGCCAATGGTGCCGCCGGCGCCGGGAACGTTGACCACGCGGGCGTTATTCACAACACCGTTGACGCGCATGGCTTGTTGGGACTCGCGGGCGAAGCCGTCCCAGCCACCACCGGGGGCGGCGGGAGCGATGAGGGTCAGCTTGCTGCGGGCGGTCGCTGTGCCACCGGAGGAGCTCGCGTTGGCCGCCGCTGTGGCGAAGAGTGCCACGGTCACGGCAGCGAACGCGGCCGTGCGAATCGCTTTTTTCATGCGCGAATCCCTTTCTGCAGAGCGACATCGTTGTTGCCGCAGGAGTTGCTCTACCATTGCAGGAACCCAATCGGGGCCCGTCGCGATTGGCCTTTCTGCTCTTTAATGCACATGACGGCGTCGCATCCGCTCGCTGCACCGCCCGACGATGAAGTCTGGAGTTCCATGCCGGTCACATCATGGATGCTGCGGCGGGGATCCCTCCTGCTTCTTCAGGTCGCGATTGTCTTTCTGTGTGTGAGCGTGACTACGGTTTTTGCGGTGCGGGTGCAGGAGGACCGAATTCGTGCCAACACCGTCGAGCGCGTAACGGCCGTGGCCCAAAGCCTGGCGAGTCTTCCCGCAGTGATCAACGGCATTGGCGCCGACGATGCCACAGAAGTGCTGCAACCGTTGACGGACATCGTCCGGGAGGCATCCGCCGTGGATTACGTGGTGATCACCGACGCGGACGGCATACGTATTACTCACCCGAACCCCGCGATGGTGGGCGAGGTGGTGTCGACTGACCCCAGTGCGGTGTTGCGCGGCGAAACGTTTGTGGGAACCGAGGAAGGCACTCTCGGTTACACCCTGCGGGCGAAGGTTCCCATTCTCGACAACGGGGTTGTTATCGGTACGGCCTCGGTGGGGTTGCTGGAGAGCCGGATTGCGGCGGACCTTGAGGCGAGCATCTGGCAGTTGGCGCCCTGGGTACTGGGGTCTCTCGCCGTTGGGTTCATCGGCGCCGCTGCGGTTGATCGTGCGATGCGTCGAAGGGTTGCGCAGCTCGAGAGTGACGCTCGGGAGCTCGAGACCCAGCGCCGTCTCGCCGAAGCGCTGCGTGACCAAACCCACGAATTCGCGAACCGGATGCACGTTCTTTATGGCCTGGTGGAGGCCAATGAGCCTGCTGAGGCTCTGACCTTTATCGAGTCCATTGTGCCGGTGACCAGCGGCAGCGACCCGCTGCTTGATGACCCGCGGTTGGACGCGGTGCTGACCGCCCGCTCCGCCGAGCTGGCCCGCGGCGGTGGGATGCTTCGTCTGAACGACGCGTCCCGGGTAGATTCCGCTGCGGTCACCGATACCGCGGTGACCATTACCGCCAATCTGGTGGCCAACGCCGTGGAAGCGACGGATGCCGCCGGCACCGTTGAGGTCACCGTGATCGCGAGCGACTCCGGGTTCTCGGTGACCGTGGGGGACAACGGGCCGGGTGTGGATCCTGCGGTGCGCAGCCAGATCTTCGATCGCGGGGTCAGCACCAAAGAGCGCGAGCAGCGCAGCGGCATCGAGATTCCGCGTGGGGTGGGGCTCGCTCTGGTGCGCGACCTTGTGGATCGTGCCGGCGGGCAGCTGGATGTGGGGGAGTCAACCCTTGGCGGAGCCCGGTTCACGGTCACCCTGCCCGCTCTCACCGCGGGGGTACGCAGATGACAACACCCACCATTCGCACCCTGGTTGTGGACGACGACCCCGCCATCTGCCGACTTCACGTTCGATACCTCGACGAGCTCGCCGGGTTCACGGTCGTTGGCACCGCCGCTACCGGACAGGAAGCGGTCGACTTTGCCGCCAGCACCGAGGTCGACCTGATCCTGCTCGATATGCACCTGCCCGACTACAGCGGCATCGAAGTGTTGCACCGGTTGCGGGCACTCAGCCGCGACGTGGTGGACGTGATCGTGGTGACATCCGCCAATGAATCGGTCACCGTGCGTCAGGCTGCAGCTGCGAGGGTTGCCGACTACCTGGTGAAGCCGTTCTCCCGGTCAGTCTTCGAGTTGCGTCTGGCCGCCTACCGCGCGGTGGGCGGGGCGGCGGTTGCCGCGAACCGGCCCGTGACGGCGCTGCGGCAAGCAGACATTGACGGCATGTTAGTGCCGAAGCTGTCGGTAACGCGGGCCGATACAAAACCGGTGCCCATCTCGAATGTTCCGCCGCGGTTGCCCAAGGGACTGGCCGAACCCACCGTGGCATTGGTGATGGAGGTGCTGCGCTCGCGGGAGGTCAGCAGCGCCACCGATGTGGCCGAAGCCTGTGGGTTGGCGCGGGGAACATCCCGCCGGTATCTCGAGTACCTGCGACTGAGCGGGCAAGCCGTTGTAACGCACCGCTACGGTGTGCGCGGCCGACCGGAGATGCTCTACAGCGTCGCCCCCGGGTAAGGCTCGCTGGCTGCTAGGTTGACGGGATGGTCGACAAGTCCCTCCGTGAAGAGATCACCGCCTTTGTCGCCGAGCGTGACTGGGAGCAGTTCCACAGCCCTGAGAACCTGGCGAAGAGCATTAGCATCGAAGCCGCGGAATTGCTCGAATGCTTCCAATGGAACGCGGATGCCGACCCTAGCCGGGTGCGCGAAGAACTGGCCGACGTGCTGACCTACTGCCTTATGCTCGCGAATCGTCTTGGCGTTGACCCCGATGAAATTGTGCGCGAGAAACTCGCGATCACACGCCAGAAGTACCCGGTGGAAACCGCACGAGGGCGAAGCGACAAATATGACGCCCTTTGATATCACTCAGCTCGACTTCACCAAAGAAGCCGTACGAGCCTGGGCTCCGGTGGATCGTCGTCACACCGACTGGCCCGTTGTCTACGTCCTCGACAACGCACCTGCGGTAGGGAGCCGGCGCATGGTGGCATCCGCTCTGCATGATGTGTATGTGGGGGAGTCTCGAAACGCTGCCGCCCGCATGCGCCAACATTTGGAGTCGGACGACAAAAAGAGCCTCAGTACTATTCGGGTGATTCTCGACGAGACCTTCAACAAGTCGGTGTGCTTGGATCTGGAGTCGTATCTGATTCGACTTCTTGCCGGTGATGGCGCCTATCGGGTGCTCAATCGCAACGACGGAATCACCGAGGGCGACTACTACGCGCGTGGCCAGTATCGCGAGACGTTCCGGGAGGTCTTTGAGCAGCTGCGGCGCGACGGGGTGTTTACACGCAGCATCCCGCAGATTGAGAACAGCGACCTCTTTAAGCTGTCGCCGTTTAAGGCGCTGACACAGGATCAGGCCATCGCGGTGGAGGGAATTCTCGAGGGCCTCTTCGCTGACCTCACCGCAGGCACCGGCAGCACAACCGTGGTGCAAGGCCAACCGGGAACCGGCAAAACGGTTGTCGCCATCTACCTCCTCAAAATGCTCAAAGACATCGAGGCTGCCCCTCCCAGCGAGGACATCGACAGCGACTCCCTCTTCTCCGAATTCTTCGTTGACGGTTATCGAGAGCTTCTCGACGGCATCACCATCGGCTTGGTTGTGCCCCAGCAATCGCTGCGAGAGTCGATCAAAAAGGTCTTCCGTAAAACCCCCGGACTCGACCCGGCCATGGTGCTCACCGCCTTCGACGTCGGCGCTTCCGAGACGAAGTATGACCTGCTCATCGTCGACGAATCCCACCGGCTCAACCAACGCGCCAACCAGCCCTCCGGTGTTCAGAACAAAAAGTTCAGCGACATCACCATCAAGCTGTTCGGCACCGATGACACCACCAAAACTCAGCTCGACTGGATTCGCGCGCAGAGCACCCACCAGATCTTCCTGGTTGATGAAGAACAAAGCGTTCGACCGGCGGATGTCCCCACCGAACTGCTTACCTCCCTCGTCTGTGAGGCGCGGGCCGCGAACAGGTGGCATCCGCTGGCATCTCAAATGCGGGTGCAGGCGGGCTCGGACTATGTGGCGTACATCCGCAGCATCCTGGGAGCATCCGGCGAGGGAGTCGCTGCTGCGCCGGCTGAGGCTTTTGGAAGCTACGACTTGCGAATGTTCGACAGCGTTGACGAAATGCGCGCCGCAATCGAACGCCGTGACGGGGAAATCGGGTTGTCTCGTCTGCTGGCCGGCTTCGCGTGGCCGTGGATCTCCAAGAAGGACAAAACCGCGTACGACATCACCATTGGTGACACTCAGCTGCGCTGGAACAGCACTCAAACCGACTGGATTGCCTCGCCGAAGTCGATCAACGAGGTGGGGTCGATCCATACAG
>DASYMY010000289.1:0-6576 GCA_036008825.1 Glaciihabitans sp. | reverse complement strand
GTTCCGGGATCCACGTTCAGATAGGGATCGAGCTTCTGCATCACAACGCGTAAACCGCGTGCTGTCAGAAGGTTTCCCAGACTTGCTGCCGTGAGACCTTTACCTAGGCTCGAAACGACGCCCCCGGTAACAAAAATGTGTTTAGTAACTTGCCGCTCAGAATTGTTCACCACGGGATTACAGCGTATCCCACGTATGCCCCTTTCCGCTCACCTGACGTGTTTCGTGCGTGTGAACTTGGCGCGGCGCAAACCCCCAACTCAGACCGTATGGGCCAATTCCAGGAGTTCTTTGGCATGCGCCAACCCACTCTCGGAGTCGGGAAGACCCGATAAAAGGCGGGCCATCTCGGCGATTCGCTCGTCGCCAGTCAATTGCTGAACGCTACTGGTGGTAACCGAACCGGAGCTGTCTTTAACCACTCTCAGGTGATTGGTGGAAAACGCAGCGACTTGGGCGAGGTGGGTAACAACAATGACCTGGGCGGTTTTGGCGAGTGTGGCGAGACGCCGACCAATTTCGATGGCGCTGGCGCCACCAACTCCGGCATCGACTTCGTCGAAGATGAATGTGGGCACCGGATCATTACCGGCGATAACCACTTCGATCGCCAACATCACTCGCGACAGTTCACCGCCAGACGCACCACGGCCGAGGGAGATTGGTTCCGATCCCGGGTGGGGTTGCAAGAGGAACGACACCTGGTCCTTGCCCGACCGCCCCACTTCGTCGCGGTCGGTCACCGTGACAACAACGCGGGCGTTGGGCATAGCCAGAGCGGCCAGCTCGGCGGTTACCCCGGCTGACAGCTCGGCAGCTGCAGCCGAGCGCAACGCGGTGAGCTCGTCGGCCAGGGTGAGGATCTTTTCTTGGTCTGCCTCCACTGCTGCGCCAAGCTGATCAATCCTGTCGGTGTCGCTGTCGAGCTCAAGCAGCCGGCTACTCCCCCGCTGCAGGTATTCAATGGCGTCGTCGAGCGTTGGGCCGTATTTACGAGTCAGGATGCTCAGTTCCGCGCGGCGCTCCTGAACAATCTCCAACTCGCGGGCGCCCTCAACGTCGAGCCCGCCCAGGTAACTGGCGATCTGTGCAGAGATATCGGTAACCGCAAAAGTGGCCGCCGAGAGGGCCTCCGCGATCGGTGCCAATTCGGTGTCGTGGTCGGATGCCCGGTCGAGCAAACGTCGGGCACTCTCCAGAAAGGTGAGCACGTCGCCGGTTTCGTCGAGGGACTGAGACGACACAAGTTCCTGCGCCTGCGTCGCTGCCATACGCAGGTCTTCGAGGTTTGTCAGCCGGTCAGCGCGCTCAGCCAGCTCGATATCTTCACCGCTTTGCGGTGCGGCCTCTTCAATCTCTGCCAGGGCGATACGAAGGTCTTCCGCTTCTCGAGTACGGCGGTCCCGTTCAGCAATAAGCAGTTCCAGCTCAGCCTGGTTCGCTTGCCAGGTGCGGTACACCTCCTGGAAGGTACCCAGCAGGGTCGCCAGTTCTGGGCCAGCAAATCTGTCCAATGCCTCGCGTTGGGCCGTTGCAGACTTCAACCGAATCTGGTCGGACTGGCCGTGCACAACAACAAGTTGTTGCCCCAGTTCACCCAACACTCCAACGGGAGCCGCACGCCCACCCACAACCGCGCGACTTCGGCCCTCTTGCGATAGGGACCGGCTCAGCAGAAGGCCAGCCTGAGTGGACCCGTCGATGGGATCAAGGTCGCCCCCCGCATCACGTACCCGGTCGGCAACAGGGCTCGACTGCTCGACCAACCAGTGACCCTCAACGACGGCCTGCTTTGCATCGGTGCGGATGACAGAACTATCGGCCCGCCCGCCCAATAGCAGGCCAAGGGCAGTCACAACCATGGTTTTACCCGCTCCGGTCTCACCGGTGAGAGCCGTGAATCCGGGTCCAAGCGGAAGTGTGGCGTCACCAATGACGCCGAGCCCGCGGATGGAAATTTCTTCAATCATGCGCGAGCCGTCGCATCCGCTGTTGGTCCTCGCCACCCTGTGACGGGGAGCGAGAATTTCTGGACAAGCCGGTCGGTGAACGGCCCCTGAGCTAGCCGCGCGAGTCTCACCGGAATCGGGGAGCGCCGCACGACCACTCGAGCACCGCTCGGCAGGTCGTGGCTTCGCCTGCCGTCGCACCAGAGCACACCAGACGCTTGGGTGCGTTGCAGCACTTCCACCGCGAGGGTCGAGTCGGGTCCAACAACAAGCGGGCGGGCGAAAAGAGCGTGGGCGCTGAGCGGCACCAAAAGGAGTGCGTCGAGGCTTGGCCACACCACGGGCCCGCCGGCGGAGAACGAGTATGCGGTTGATCCTGTGGGGGTAGACATCACCACACCATCGCAGCCGAACGACGACAAGGGCCGACCGTCCACTTCGATCACCACTTCGAGCATGCGTTCCCGGCTCGCTTTCTCCACCGTCGCTTCGTTAAGCGCCCAGGTTTCGAACACCACCTCTGTGCCAACCAGAGCCTGCACAGCGAGTGTCATCCGCTCTTCTACTAAGTAGTCCTTGGCGAGTACACGAGCAACCGTTTCGGTCAGATCATCACGCTCACTTTCGGCGAGGAAGCCGACGTGGCCGAGGTTTACCCCCAGCAGGGGTGCTGAGCTGCCTCGGGCGAGTTCGGCGGCACGCAGGATTGTGCCATCGCCTCCCAACACAATGACGATCTCGAGGTCGCCAATTTGCACACGGTCGCCCAGGATCTCGATGGGTTCAAGGTCGCCCGCTGCGGCGCGCATATCTGCGAACTCATCGACGGAGAGAACGGGCGTCAGCCCGGCCTCCTGCAGCTGTCGGGCCACCTGCACGGCAGCGTCGAGGGAATCGTCTCGTCCGGTGTGCGCGACGATTAAGATGTTCCGTTCGGTGGTCACGGTGGACACCCTTCCATAACGCAAGTGCAGAGATTGCCTCAGTCCATTGTGGCGGACGGATCGTCTCGGCGCCTGTGTGGCGCCCACATGTCGCACATCAGCGATCTGTGCACGACGCGGTGGCGCTCAACATACGCGATCGATGCCACTGCTACTTCAGCGCTGCAACCGCCGCGGTCCACTCGGTAGGAATGGTGCCCTCTGCCGCGCTAAACCAGACAAGGTATTCCAGATTGCCCGCGTTGCCGGCAATGGGCGACTCGGCTACACCTGCTGTGCCCAAGCCCAGATCCCAGGCAGCCCACAACACCCCGGTGACGGCTTCACGACGCAGTGCTCCGTCACGCACGATGCCCTCACGGATTCCACCACGGCCCACCTCGAACTGCGGCTTCACCAGCAAAACGTAGTCGGCGTCTTTACCTGCCGTGTCCACAAGGGCGGGCAATACCGTTGGCAAAGCAATAAATGACAGGTCAGCAACAACAAGCGTTGGAACGTCTGAAACAGCGGATGCCTCCGCCAGCGACACCGGCGTCAGGTATCGAGCGTTCATGCCTTCGACAACGCTCACGCGCGGGTCCTCCGCGATCTCGGCAACCAACTGGCCATGACCGACGTCGAGCGCGATGACGCGCTGCACACCTCGCTCAAGCAGAACCTGCGTGAATCCCCCGGTGGAGGCACCAACGTCAAGTGCGGTGCGGCCGGCGACGTCAACCTTAAACGCGTTGAGAGCGGCGTTGAGTTTGTGGGCGGCACGGCTGACGTAGTGGTCCGTCTCGGCGACTTCGATTGTCTGTGATTCGCGAATTCGAAAGGACGGTTTGACCTGGGGTCGACCGTCCACCGTGACGAGTCCCTCGGTGATCAGCCGAGCGGCGTGCGTTCGCGACCGGGCGAGCTCACGCTCAACCATCGCAGTGTCTAGGCGGGTATCAACCATGGGAGGAAACGACGTCCCCGCCTTCGAGTGTTGTCTGCAGTTGGTTGTGCAGGCTCACATACCCGGCAGCGCGCTGATCGAGGGGTAGCCCCTCGACCTCGTGAAGATGATCGGCCAGAGCGGCTGTGTCATCCGCCTGCATCGATGTTTCGTTCATAGTCACGAATATAGTTCTGCGGGTACTTGGAATGCGTAGATGCTCGACCCGGAGTTCCAGATAGCGGCAGCCCCTGCACGCAAAAGGTCGAGTTTGTTGTCACCCTCGGATTCAATTCGCAGAGCCGTTCCAGCGCGACGCACCACAGCTGTGCCAACCGTAGTAACAACGGCGCCGTGAGCGTCAACTGTTTCAATCGTCTGCGGGTAGGGCTCATGCAATTCGCGCAGGTCACCCAAGATGTAGGTGGGGCGGGAGTTGGCGTCCGCGGCCAGTACCTGTTTGGCCTGGTCGATTCCGGTGAGCACCAACGCCGACGGGATTCCGGCACGATTCGAGCCAAGAATGTCAGTGTCGAGCCTGTCGCCGATGAACAGCGGTGAGGATGCACCAAAGCGTTCGACCGCTACTTCAAAGATGGCCGCTTCAGGCTTGCCTGCGACAACGGGAAGTCGGCCAACAGCCGTGTGAACGGCACCAACGAGGGTTCCGTTGCCGGGAGCGATGCCACGGGCAACGGGAATGGTCCAGTCGGTGTTTGTGGCAACCCACGGAATTCCGGTGTGCAGTGCAAAGGTTGCTTCGGCCAGGTGAATCCAGCCGACCTCTGGAGCGAAGCCCTGAATTACCGCAGCAGGCTCGTCTTCGGCGGAGTTTGTGATGGTGAAGCCAGCTTTCTCGACCTCTTCGATAAGGCCGGCACCGCCAACAACCAGAATTTTGGAGCCAGCAGGCACGAGATCGGCAAGCAATCGCACAGCGGCCTGCGGCGAGGTCACCACGTCGTCCGATTCAACGCTGAGCCCGAGGCTGGTGAGGTGTTCCGCAACGGACAATGCCGTGCGCGAAGCATTGTTGGTGATGTAGCCGAGACGGGCAGAGCCGCCCGCTCGATTCATCCCTTCAACGGCAAAGGGAATCGCATCTGCGCCTTTGTAGATCACACCATCAAGGTCGGCCAGAACAAGGTCTACCCCGGTGAGAGGCGTCGGGTTAGCGCTCATCGGCAGGGTCCTGCTCCGCAGAAGCGTCGTCAGGGGCAGCATCTTCCGTGCCGGAGACAGCTTTGATGTGGATCTCTTCGTCCAGAACATACTCGTCTTCAATGATGTCGATAGTTTCGCCGTCAACCCCGGTCTCGTGCTCGAGCAGGATTTCGGCCGCGGTGTCGGCGTGCTGCCACCAGATGTCTGCTTCGTCCTGGTTGCCCAAGTCTTCGAGGCAGGTTGCATAGGCGGCGAACAGGTCAGGAGACCAGCTGTGAATAACTGTGGGATTCAGCTGCGGGATAGTGAGCTCTTGCAGAGCAGCTTCGGGGTTCTGCTGGTCAAGACGCGCGCCAGACATGGCGATCGCCAGTTCAACCTGCACGGGCACCGACAGAGAAGACCGCGGAACGGACCGAGCAAGTTCAAGAGCCTTGTCCGGGCGCTCAAGTGCACGTTCGCAATCAACCATCAGCGGAAGCTGGTCGTTGCGTCCGGTAATCCGGCGGTGGGTACGTAGTTCACGAAGTGCAAGCGCGTAGTCACCCGTTGCGTACGCGGTGATCGCGAGAGTCTCACGGACAACGCCGATTCGTCCGGCCCGACGTGCGGCGGAAAGGGCGTGCGAGTGCGCCAACGTGGGGTCGGAGCTGATCAGCCGAGCGGCCATCGCCAGGTGCTTAGCAACACCTTCGGCGTTGTCCTTAGCGAGAGTCTTTAACTCGTTGCGGGCTACACGGTCCAGCTCGTCAGGTGTGACGTCCTCAGGAAGGAACGGATCGTCGTGGCGCGTACGCACACTGCGGGTGTTAAACGGATCGCGATCTTCCCAGTCGGCTGCTGCTTGCGCGTTTCGCGCTGCTGCGTCGAAGTCACCACGAGCGGGCGCGCCACGATCGGTCCACAACTTTTTGCCGTCAGTGGGACGTCCCGGCTGGCGGTCAGAGTTACGTGCGGGTCGGTCAGGACGATCGCCTGAGCGCGCAGGACGATCCGAACGATCGGGACGCTCTCCCGAACGTGCCGGGCGGTCATTCGAACGTGCGGGACGATCCGAGCGGTCGGAACGGTCAGGTCGGTCCCCCGAGGAACGCGCGGGACGGTCATTTGAACGAGCCGGACGGTCTGAGCGCTGCCCTCCCCCGCTGGGACGATCAAAGCTACGTGCGGGTCGGTCTGGTCGGTCGCCTCGCTCCGGACGGTTCTCTCGACCTGGTGTCTGCTCCACGACTTCCTCTTCCCGCTATTGATTTGCTCACGACCGGCCAAACCGGTGTCGTGTTTTTGTTGTGCTGTTCATTGTCGCGCGAGTTGCATCGTAATGCACATCGCCGACATCACCTCGGATCATTCACGAGGCGGATGCAGCTGCAGTCAGCATCAGCACGCCGCTGATGCCGCCCATTATTTCGTGTTAAAGCAGTGTGGCCACACCCGAAGGTGTGGCCACAAGCTAAATAAGGTCCGGCGGTGTCCTACTCTCCCACAGGGTCCCCCCTGCAGTACCATCGGCGCTGAGAGTCTTAGCTTCCGGGTTCGGAATGTAACCGGGCGTTTCCCTCTCGCTATGGCCGCCGAAACACATTCGATACCA
>DASYMY010000288.1:0-13637 GCA_036008825.1 Glaciihabitans sp. | reverse complement strand
CCGAGCAGCGGAATTCCACCGAGGTCTTCGAGGGAGCTGATGCGGGTTCCCGCCTGAACAACGAGGGTTTGCCCGTTTTCGGTGATTTCACCGGCGGGCAGCAGCAAACCGTTGTTGTCGAGCGCGTCGGTAATGTTCTGGTTGCTGAGGCCGGCTGCGGCCATCTTCACCGGGTCGGGGGTGATGCTGACACGCTGGCCCGTTGTGCCAAGCAGGCTCGCCTCGCGCACTCCGTCAATCGACTGGATCTCGTCGATGGTGGTGGCTTCCAGCTGCGTGGACAGCTCGCGGGCGTCGAGGTCGCTGGTGACGGCAATCTGAATAACCGGCAGGTCGTCGATGCTTCCGGTGATGACCTGCGACTCTGCGGCATCCGGCAACTGCGAACTGATGCGGTTGATGGCGAGCTGAACTTTTTGCTCAATGTTGGTGATGTCACTGCCGTAGACAAAAGAGGCCGAGACAGTGGAAATATTGGCGCGGGAGGTTGCCGTGGTTGATTCCAGCCCGTCGACACCCTGAATGGCGGTCTCGATGGGGGTACTGACGTCGGTGTTGACCACATCAGGTGAGGCACCCGGGTAGCTGGTGACCACCACCAGCTGCGGGAAAGTGACCGAGGGGATGAGCTCCTGCTTGAGGGAGGTCAGCGCGATCCCACCAAAGATGCCCACCACGATGGTCACCAGGGCGATGAGCGCGCGATTTCGCAGGCTGAAGATGGAAAGCAGATGCACGGAGAACTCCCTCGAGGGATTTCGTACGCCCCAGGAAGACGTACGCGATGAAACGCAATGGAACGCCCCCAGAGTGAGCGTCTTTCAGAATTATTACAGCGGGTGTCGCCCAAAGTGGGGTCAGCGTCGCCAAACGGAACGCTTTGTTACACGGTTGTCAGCTTTCGCGCCTAAACCACAGCAGAGAGCGGATGCCCCTCCGCGATCGGGTACCGCCCAATGGCGCCCCACGCGCGGGCCAAAGCGGTCACAGCCTGCTCGGTGTCAGCGGGCGCGTAGGAGAACGGAATACGCAAAAATCGCTCGAACGCACCATCCAACCCAAAGAGCGGACCGGCCGCAATTTGCAGGCCTTCGTTGCGGGCGGCGAGGGTAAGCCGGGAGGAGACGGGTTGCCCCAGGTTCACCCACAGGGTGATGCCCCCGTTCACTGTTGGAACCTCCCACTCGGGCAGATGCTCCGCGAGCAGAGCGGTGAGGTGGTTTCGACCCGCCAGAAGCTGCTGGCGGCGCAGTTCGAGGATGCTGTCGTAGTCGCGCAACAGTTCGGTGACCAACAACTGTTCGAGCAGCGGTGTGCCGAGGTCGCCGGCCGATCGTGCCCGCACCAGTCGGTGGATCACCGACCTCTCCGCGCGGATCCAGCCAATTCGCACCCCGCCCCAGACGGTTTTGCCGACGGAGCCCACCAGTATGGGCGGCGTTCCCGAGGTGTAAGCGGCGAACGGCAGAAGGCTCTCGGCGCGGTCGATATTCAGCTCGCCAATAGTTTCGTCGGCGATCAGGGTCGTGCCGTGACGTTCGGCGAGCGCGAGCACCCGCTCACGCATTTCGGCGGGCATACTCTGACCCGTCGGGTTGTGAAAGTCGGGCATTAGGTAGCCGAGCGACGGACTGGTGCGCTGGATCGTGTCGGCCAGCATCCGCTCATCCCACCCGTCGCCGGTACTCACCGACACCGGCACCAGCCGAGCCCCCGCGTGCCGCAGCGCCTCAAAAGCGTGCGGGTAGCTGGGGGCTTCCACCAGCGCGCGGTCTCCACGGGAGAGCAGGGTGCGTGCTATCAGCGAGATGGCGTGCTGGGCTCCGAGGGTGACCATAATTTGGTCGGGGCTGGTGGCAAGCCCGCGTGCGGAGTACCGGTCGGCGAGCGCCTGCCGCAGCACGGGAAGCCCCACCGGATCAAACCCGGACCCGCTCAAATACGCCGGCAGCTGCTCTGCCGCGAGCGCCGCAGTCTCCCCCAGAGTAGGTAACGCTGGCAGAGTCGCTTTGCTCAAATCAATCAGAGCCCCCACGGCGGATACCTCCGAGCGCGGCACCCGCGGAAGCCGGGCGACACTGCCCGAGCCGCGCACACTGTGCAGGTAACCGGCCTCGCGCAGCTGCGTGTAGGCCGCGGTGACGGTGGTGCGGCTCACGGTGAGACTGGCGGCGAGCTCCCGTTCGGCGGGTAGCCGGGTGCCGAGCGCGATGCGCCCATCCAGGATCAACAACCGGATGCGGTCGGCCAGGGCGACATAGGCCGCTCCGGGCGCTGTGGCCCGCCAGCCCTCCACAAGCAGGGCCAATGATCGCGAGGTAAGTGTGGACACAAGGCCACTTTACTTGAATTGGCTATATTCAGACAGGCCAATCTGGCATTGGATACGAGGTATGCCAGTCACAGAGACATCCGCCATCGCATCGTTCTCCTTTGTGGGACGCTCCCCCGCTCGTGTTCTCACGCGTCGCATTGTCCAGCTTCTGGTGGGCCTGTTTCTGTACGGGTTCGCGATCGGCATGATGGTGCGCGCGACCCTGGGGGTCTCGGCGTGGGACGTGCTGACCCAGGGTCTGATGGAGCAAACCGGGCTCTCGTTTGGGGCGCTCACCAACATCATTGGGGCGGGCGTTCTGCTGCTGTGGATTCCTATTCGGCAAAAGCCAGGCATCGGCACGGTGGTCAATGTTCTGCTAATTGGTCCGAGTGCGGAGGTGGGGCTTGCGGTGGTTCCGAGCGTCGAGGGTTGGCCGCTGCAGGTTCTGGTGTTCGCCGGCGGGCTGGCCTTACTGGCCATCGCCACCGGGCTCTACATTGGCGCGCGCTTTGGGCCGGGTCCGCGAGATGGCCTGATGACCGGCATTTCCGCACGGTGGAAGCTGTCGATCTGGAAGGTACGCACCAGCATCGAGCTGAGTGTGCTGGTGATCGGCTGGGCTCTCGGCGGCAACGTTGGGCTCGGCACCGTCGCCTTCGCTTTGCTGATTGGCCCGATGGTTGGGGTGACAATGCCGTGGTTCCGCGTGCCACAGACCCCCAGGTAATCCTCAGCCGTGCCCCATTGCGAACCGGCAACTCGCGATATATCGTGAAATTCGTAACGCGATATAGCGCGACTCGTCCGCACCAACCGCACGCAGAGGAACTCGATATGACGCAGGAAAAATGGCTGATCGACAGCCCCAAAACGATTGATATCGGCCTGATTCGCAGCCTCAACGTTGCGCTGGTCGGCGGACAGGTCGACATCGTTGGGCACGACGAGCAGGGCGCGCGTGTGGAGGTGCATTCCATCAGCGGACGGGATCTCAAAATCAGCGTCGACGGCGACGTACTTGAGATCGATCACCCGCAACTGCGCTGGGACAACTTCCTCGACTCCTTCAAGTCGTTCAAAAGCAACGCCCGAGCAGACATCAGCATCATGGTGCCGCGCGATGTTGCCCTGAAATTTGGCATTGTCAGCGCCTCAGCTCTGATCAGCGGACTGAAAGCGGATGCCTCCATCAGCACGGTTTCTGGCGACGTTGTTATTGACCAGGTCGAGGGTGACCTCAAAATCAACTCCATCAGCGGCGAGATCTCGATCAAAGACCATGAGGGTGACATCTCTGCGCACCTGGTCAACGGCGACATCACCGCAATGGGCGAGATCGAGAAGTTCTCCACGGATACTGTCAGCGGCGACGTCTTTCTCGACATCACCGGCACCCCCAACGAGGTCGCCCTCAACACCGTGACCGGCAACATCACCGTTCGGCTCGCCCCAGGGCAAGCCGCCGAGTACCGCATTAACACCGTCAGTGGCCGGCTCAACGTAGACGACTCCGAGATCAAGGGAGTTCGCGGCAGCTACTCGGGCAAGTACGGCACGCTCGACAAAAACTGGTTGGAATTCAAAGCCAACACGATCAGCGGCAACATCTCGGTGCTGCACGCGGTGAGCGCATGACCCCCGTGTTCGGCCACGGCCGACTGCGCCTCTACCTACTGAGCCTGCTGGCTGAAGAGCCCCGCCACGGCTACGAGCTGATTCAAGCCCTCGGCGACCGCTTCGGTGGCACCTATGTTCCGAGCGCTGGCACCATTTACCCGCGCCTGGCGAAACTCGAAGAAGAAGGTCTCGTCACCAAAACCGCCGACGGCCGCAAAACCGTTTACGCCATCACCCAGGCGGGCCGCGACGAACTGGCCGCTCGCGAAAGCGAACTCAACGGCATTGAGGACGAGGTCACCGACTCGGTGCGCCGCCTGGCCGACGAGGTGCGTTCTTCCGTCACCAGCGCCATGCGCACCCTGCGCGCTGATCTCGCCTCGGCGGCGAGGGACACCGCCCGCGGCACAACGCGACCGGCCCCTACTAGCACCACCACCACCACCGACGCGCCTGCCCCGGCACCGTCAACAGCAAGCGGTCTCCCCGGCGACACGGGCGACTATCCCACCACAGGCAGCTTCCCCGGCGAACCCGCGGAGCCGTTTACGGGGCCGTCGGTGTCGCGCGAAGAGAGCCGCCGCCAGCTGCAGCGCGCCGAAATGCTGCTCACCGAGTTCCGTCAGGACCTGCGGGCAGGGCTGCGCACCCGCGTGGCCACTGGCAGCCTCAGCGCGCACACCGTTGACACCTTGGAGGCACAGCTCAAAGCCGCGCGATCTGCGGCGCTCGGCACCGGGACATCCGCTTCGTAAATTAGTTCGTATTGCCGCTTGACACGGGGCGGGGCAGGAGTAGGCTCGCCCCTCGTGACTAACGAAGTTCGGTCGCCGAAGCGGTGGCTGATCGGCGAACCGCTGGCGTCAGAAAAGCTTGAAGGCCAGCTCCTCCCCAAGCATCTTGCCCTCCCTCTCTTTGCGAGCGACCCCCTCTCCTCTGTGGCGTACGCGCCGCAAGAGTTGCTGATGATCCTGATGTTGGGTGGGCTGGCGTTCCTCAGCTTCGCACCCGGTGTTGCGCTCGCGGTTGTGATCCTGTTGGTGGTTGTTGTGGCCTCCTACCGGCAACTCATCAAGGCCTACCCCAGCGGTGGCGGCGACTACGAGGTTGCCCACAAGAATTTGGGCGAAAAAGCCGGTCTGGTGGTGGCATCCGCCCTTCTGGTGGATTACGTGATGACCGTGGCCGTGTCGGTGGCCAGTGGTGTCGACAACATCATCTCCGCCCTACCGGGAATCGCCCCGCTGCGCATCGAACTGGCTGTGCTGTTTGTGGTGCTGCTGGCCGCCGTTAACCTGCGAGGAGTTCGGGAATCCAGCAAGGCGTTCGCGTTCCCGACCTACATTTTTATTGGCAGCGTTTTTGTGATGGTTATCACCGCGCTGGTGCAGACCTTCACGGGTCATGCGCCGGTGGCAGAATCTGCCGGGTACCTGGTGCAGGCCGAATCGGTGTCGCAGGCCGCGTTTATTCTTCTGCTGCTTAGAGCTTTTTCGAGCGGATGCTCCGCCCTGACCGGTGTTGAAGCGATCTCGAACGGGGTGCCGGCGTTTCGCACCCCCAAGATTCAGAACGCCCAAAAAACCCTGGTCTACATGGTGGTTATCGCCATTGTGCTGTTCGTGGGGCTGATCAGTGTCGCCCTCATCGCCAAGGTGCACTACGCGGAGCACCCCTGCTCGCTGATCGGGTGGGAGGCCTGCGCGACCGAGCCTCAACGCTCCCTCATCGCGCAGATTGCCGCCGCGGTATTTGGCAATAACTCGATCCCGTTTTTTGTGATTCAAGCCACAACGGCCGCGGTGCTGCTGTTGGCCGCCAATACCGCCTTCAACGGGTTCCCGCTGCTGGGTTCGGTGCTGGCGAAAGACAAGTACGCGCCCAAATCCCTGCAGACCCGCGGCGACCGCCTCATCTACTCCAACGGTGTTCTGGTGCTGGCGTTGGCCGCCGTCATCATTTTGATCGTCTACCGGGCGAGCGTCACCTCACTCATTCAGCTGTACATCATTGGGGTGTTTGTCTCATTCACCCTCGGCCAGACCGGAATGGTTGTGCACTGGTGGAAGATGCTGAAAAACGGTTGCGCCGATCGTCCGGCCGCCATTCGTGGCCTCACCATCAACGGCATCGGCGCGCTGATGACCGCAGTGGTGCTCATAGTGGTGACGATCACCAAATTCACCCACGGCGCCTGGCTTGTTTTTGTGATTATGCCCGTGCTGTACACGCTGCTGCTCGGTATCAACCGGTACTACCGTGACGTTGACACCGAAATCGAGGCAGACCCCACCACCACCTTCGGCGCGCAGGGTGACCATGCCATTGTGCTGGTCGGGCGTATGCAAAAACCGGTGCTCAAGGCCCTCGACTACGCCATTGCCGCCCGGCATCAGTCCATTGAGGCCGTGCACGTGTCGATCGACGATGCAGAAACCACGCGCCTTGAGCAGCAGTGGCTTGACCAAAACATCCAAATCCCGTTGCGTGTGATCGCCTCCCCGTACCGGGAAATCAGTGCACCCCTCATCGCCTACATTAAGGGGCGACGCGAGGAACACGGCTCCGAAGTCGTCACCGTCTACACCCCGCAGTTCATCGTGGGGCACTGGTGGGAGCACATGCTGCACAACCACAAGGCACGCCGCATCCGCCACAAATTGATGATGGTGCACGGCGTTGTGCTTGCCCTGGTGCCCTGGCTACTGGACTCCTCCGAACTCATCTACGGCCGCCGCTCCCGCCCCATTCCCGGCCAAGACCGTCGAGGCGAACCCATTCGCCCGATCCCCCGCACCGCCATTGCCCCCGCACGCTCCCACGTCGGTGCAGCTGCCGAAATCACTGACCGAGCGGATGCCACCGCGCGCGACGACTAGTTTGGTCAGGTGAGATCCTTAAGCCCCGCGCGCCCGAGGGGTGCCGCCGCGGGTATGGCCGGCGCTATTGCCGCCGTTTTTGTGGGCGGCATGTTGGGTACCAGCGCGCGGGTGGCCATCGACGCACTGCTGCCGCACGGGGACACCGAATTTCCCCTGTCCACCCTTCTGATCAACGTGATCGGCTCGTTTGTGTTGGGCGCTTTGGTGACCGGACTGTGGCCGATTGTGCCCACCTGGGTGCGGGCCGGGTTGGGGACGGGAATCCTCGGCTCCTTCACCACCTTCTCCGCGCTAGCCGTTGCGGTAACCACCGTGACGGTGGGTGGCAACCTGGGGCTTGCCGCGCTCGACCTGGTGCTGACGCTGCTACTGGGGTTCACCGCAGCGGCTCTCGGCCTGATGCTGGGCCAGCGTGCACACGGCCGCCGAGGCGACTCTGAATCAACCATTGAGGTCACCGAATGACCCCCCTGCTGGCGCTCGCTGTTGCCGCGGCCGGCGGCGTTGGGGCGGTCAGCCGGTACCTTCTCACCCTGTTTTTTGCCGGCCGGTCTTCCCTGCCCTGGGCGGTACTGACCGTCAACGTGATCGGGTCGACCGTTGGAGGCATCATCGTGGGACTCGCGGCCGGCGGTGCTATCAGTGCAGACATCCGCTTGATTGTGCTGGGAGGTTTTGCGGGCGGCCTAACCACTTTCAGTACGTTCAGCGTTGAGACCATTCAGCTGATTCAGGAAGAGAAGTGGCGCACAGCGCTGCTGAGTGTGCTCGCGAACCTTTTGCTGGGTATTGCCGTGGCTGCGATCGGATTTTTCGCGGTTAGCGCTGCGCTCGGCTGAGGCGAGCGACAACCTGCCTGGCGATGGTGCGCCCGGCGCGGTTGGCACCAATGGTGCTGGCCTGAGGCCCATACCCGGCGAAGAACAACCGGTCATCTTTGAGGGACTTACCGGCGGCCACCGAAATGCCGCCCTCTTTTTCGCGCAACCCCAGCGGGGCGAGGTGGCGTAATTCCGGCCGAAACCCGGTCGCCCAAATGATGACGTCAGCCTGGCGGAACGTGCCGTCATCCCAGCGCACCCCATCCGGCTCGATGCTGTCAAACATGGGTTTCTCCAGCAGTGTGCCCCGGTTGATAGCCGATTGCATTCGGCGGGTGCGTGGCACCGCGGTTCCACTGACGATGCTGGGCAGGGCACGGCCGGCACGGGCCGCCTCATCCTGCATAAGAACGGCCTGAACGCCCGCCTCAACGTTGAGTTCGCCAGCGGCAAGGAACTCAACCGGTCGACGAGAAACCCAGGTCAATTCGGCGGCTACCCTCTCCAATTCGAGCATAAATCCGATGGCGGATGTCCCACCCCCGACCACCACAACCTTGGCTCCGGCGAAATCGGCTGCCGCCGTGTAGTCGGCGGTGTGTACGTGGGCACCACGAAAACTGGTGCGCCCCGGATACCAGGGCAAAAACGGGGAACCCCAGGTGCCGGTCGCGTTCACCAGCAGGGCGGTGGTGAGGCGGCGCGAGGTGTTTTCAAAGGTCAACGCCAGGCTGCCCTCAACGTCAGAAACGGTAGAGACGGATGCCGGTCGCTCAACGGCCAACCCGTAGTGCTGCTCGTAGGCGGCGTAGTACTCGGCAACAACCTCTTTGGCCGGACGGGTGCGGTCGGCCGTCTCGAAGCAGAGACCCACCTCAGCCATACCGGGCAGATCGTTAATGCGGTGCGCTGTTCCCACCCGCAGGGAGTCCCAACGGTGTTGCCAGGCACCGCCGGCCCCAGGGCCACGGTCGAGAACAACAAAGTCTTTTCCGGGCGAAAGGCCCAACCGTTTGAGGTAAAAAGCGACCGATAAACCTGCTTGACCCGCGCCGATAACCGCTACGGAAGTATCGGTTTTATCGGGAGCCACGCCCTAACGTTACTCGGCGCCGTCAAGCGAAACCTTTGATAACTGACCTTTGCACGGTTTTTGGACCTGTGAAATTTCCTACACCCGGTGAAAAGTGATCCCCACACGATGCATACTGGTGGTGCAGCGCCGAGCGGCATGTTATTCCGCTCCTGCTTTTGTCCGCACAGTCTCGTCAGAGTGGCGTGATAAAGTGAGCGCTAGATTTCAACCTGTTCATTAGCTCGTATCTTCTACATGAGGGGGTCACGCATGGGGCGCGGCCGTCAAAAGGCAAAGCACACCAAGGTCGCTCGAGACCTCAAGTACTTCAGCCCGGACACCAACTACGGAGCTCTCGCAAACGAGCTGCACAGCGGCGGCGCGCCTGTCGCTCCCGTTGCACCGGTGTCACCGGATCTGGATAAGTGGTCTGAGTACCTCGTTGATGACAACGAGGACGACGAGTACGGTTCCGGCCAGGAGTCGTCGAAGAGCGCATAACGCTTCTTCGTGTGAACCACCGGCACGATTCATTGCCCTGCACGTTCACCGTGCACAGGCACTGATCATGCTGGTGGTTTATTGTTGTTCCCAGAGCGTTTCCCCGCTCCCGGACGACGGATCAGTACCCGGAACGCGACAAGACTGGCCATGGAGTTGTGGTCGTTGTGGCGTGGGTAATTCTGATTATTTCTGGTGTTCTCGAAGCGGTTTGGGCAACAGCACTCGGCAAGTCTGAGGGCTTCACCAAGTTGTGGCCCACCATCATCTTTGGTGTGGCACTGCTGCTGAGCATGGGCGGACTCGCCTACGCTATGCGTGACATCTCGACGGGCACCGCGTACGCCGTCTGGGTGGGCATCGGCGCATCTCTCACCGTGGCCTACGCCATGATTTTTGGTGGCGAAAGCACGTCGATCATCAAGATCCTGCTGCTGCTCGGGCTCGTCGGCTGCATCATCGGCCTCAAACTGGTTGATACCGGGCACTGACGATTTACCCGCCACAAACGTTGGGTAGAGCCTTTGCCCGCGCCGGCGAAGAATATGGGTATGAGTAAACGTTCTGCCCTCACCCTCAGCCTGATCGCCGTGGTTGTTGTGGGTGTTGCTGCGTGCTCGACGGGCACAATCAACGATCCCGCGCTTCCCGGAGGCACACCGTCTGAGACATCCGCTCCGCACACTGGGTCGGCCTCTGATTCGGATGAGCTGATGGGGCAGGGCATGGTGATGCAGCAGGAGGGCGAGGAACCCTCGCTATGCCTTGGGGCGGTAATGGAGTCGTATCCGCCACAATGTTTGGGTTCGCCAATTGTGGGCTGGGATTGGGAAGCGGCGGAGCAAGAAGAATCCGCTGCCGGCTCCACCTGGGGAACCTACGCCGTGCAGGGCACCTGGGATGGCACCACCTTTACACTCACGCAGCCCGCGATTCCGCTGTCGCTATACGACCCAATGTATGAGCCGGATCCACTGCTTGACGAGGCCAACGCAGGGCAAACCCCCGAAAGTGAGTTGGTACGTATTAGCGACGAGCTGGTACCCGCCGACTTCCCCAATTTGCTGTCCACGGGGGTTATGAACGGATACCTCTTTGTCACCGTCATTCACGACGACGGCAGCCTGCAGGAGAAGGTTGATGCCACATACGGCGAAGGAGTTGTTGTGGTCCAATCGGCGTTGACCCCGGTCGGCTAACATCGGCGTCGCTACAGTGTCGGTATGCGGTTAGCGGATGCGGCAAGCGGCGACTCGGTTGAACTGAACCTCGCTGGTTACGAGTTTGAGCAGGCCAACAACGAGTACGACGCGAACTGGCTGATCATCGTTGGCCACATCCAGCACGGTTCGCTGAGCTGGACCTTTCGGCAGCCATGCATGCTGACAAGTGAGGCGCAGCAACTCGCCGACTGGCTCGAGCTCGTCGCCGCCAACGACGTGCTGCCATCGCTTCAGTTCCTGGAGCCGAACCTTGCCTTCAGCCTGGACGCCTCCTCAGAGCCGACAGCGCCCGAGGCATCCGCTCGTATTCGAATTGAGTTTGCCGCCGAAGCTGCGCCACCTGCACGCCGAAGCGATGGGGTATCCGCCACGCACACGGTCACTCTGCAGCTGACCAAACCCGAATTAGCGGATGCCGCTGCGCACTGGCGCCGCGACCTGACCGCTACTGCTGAAACTCGCCAATCAGACGAACAGCGCCACCGTTAACACCCTTGGCGCCCTGCTCGAATCCGCTGAGGTCACGGATTTCGGTGCTGACCTCACCCACCACCCAGGACGGGATTCCGCGGGATTCAATGGCGGCGATCACTGCCTGCGCCTGATCCGCTGCGACGACCGCGAACATACCAATACCGAGGTTCCAGGTGTCTTCGGTGTCGGCCAGTTTGAGGGATCCCCAATCGGCGACCACACGGAACACCGGGTCAGGACTCCAGGAGGAACGGTCGACCTGTGTCCACGAACCCACGGGCAGCACACGAGCCAGGTTCGCGGCCATCCCGCCGCCGGTGACGTGGCTGAGTGCATGAATAGCGCCGGGAAGCTCCTCAAGCACGGCCACGAGGGGGCCCGTGTAGAGGCGGGTGGGCTCAAGGAGAACTTCGCCAATCATCCCGCCCAGATCTGCTGAGCGATCGGAGAAACCGAGGCCAGCCTTCCGCAACAGGCTTCGCACCAGCGAGTAACCGTTGCTGTGAAAGCCCGAGGAGGCCATGGCAATAACAACGTCGCCGTCGATAACCCGCTCAGGGCCGATGGCGTTTTCTGCTTCAACAACGCCGACGGCAGCACCGGCAACGTCATAGTCGTCGGGGCCAAGCAATCCGGGGTGCTCGGCGGTCTCGCCGCCAACAAGGGCGGTTCCGGTGGCGGTACACGCCTCGGCAATGCCCTTCACAATGTCCGCAATTCGTTCGGGAACAACTCGGCCACAGGCAATGTAGTCGGTCATAAACAGGGGGCGTGCGCCCACCACCACGATGTCGTCGACAACCATTCCCACCAGGTCCTGGCCGATGGTGTCGTGTTTGTCGATGGCCTGAGCTATGGCCACTTTGGTGCCAACTCCGTCAGTGGAGGTGGCAAGCAGCGGGCGTTTAAAGCTGGTCAGGAACGAGACATCAAAGAGTCCCGCGAATCCGCCGACCCCGCCGAGCACCTGCGGGCCGTGCGTTTTCGACACGGCCGATTTCATTAGTTCGACGGCGAGATCCCCGGCCGCTGTGTCAACGCCTGCATCGCGGTAGCTATTGCTCATGCCATAAGTGTGCCCGAATATGCCCCGCTCGCGCGCCGCCCATTAAGCGGGATGGCTGCGGGTAACCGTAGAATGGGTGCGGATTGTTTCCCCTAAAGTCAGGAACCCCCCGGCAGCATGTGCGGCATTGTGGGCATCGTCTCATCCCTCCCCGTTAATCAGCAGGTGTACGACAGCCTGTCTCTTCTTCAGCACCGTGGACAAGATTCGACCGGTATCGCGACGGCCGAAGGCGACACGTTCCACATCCAGAAAGCCCGCGGCCAAGTCCGTGAGGCGTACCGGACCAGGGACATGCGATCACTGCTGGGAACCATGGGCCTCGGCCACGTGCGCTACGCCACCAAGGGCAGCGCCGGCAGCGAACAAGAAGCCCAGCCGTTCTACGTGAACGCGCCATACGGCATCATCCTGGTGCACAACGGCAACCTGACCAACACCCGCGAGCTGACACAGGAACTGTTCCACGTCGACCGTCGCCACCTCAACACCACCAGCGACACCGAACTACTGGTGAACGTTCTCGCTCACGAATTGCAGGCGCAGGTCTCCGGTACTGCATTGATTCCCGAGCAGGCGTTTCAGGCCATCACCCGCCTGCATGAGCGGGTGGAAGGCTCATACGCCGCCATCGCTCTTATTGCCGGACACGGGCTGCTCGCCTTCCGCGACCCCTACGGCATTCGCCCCCTGATCCTGGGCCGCCGCTCGCAGGGCTTGGTCGGCGACGAGTGGATTGTGGCATCCGAATCTCTGGTTCTCGAAAGCGGCGGCTACGAAGTTGTCCGCGATATCGCTCCAGGTGAAGCAGTCTTTATCGCCATGAACGGCGAGATTTTCTCCCAGCAGTGCGCTGCGAACCCTCGCCTGATCCCCTGCTCCTTCGAGTACGTCTACCTGGCCCGGCCCGACTCGATCATGAACGGCATCTCCGTGTACGACGCTCGCCTGCGTCTCGGTGACCGTCTGGCCGACACCATCGCCAAGTACACCCCCATGGGCGACATCGACGTGGTTATGCCCATCCCCGACTCCTCCCGCCCTGCCGCCATGCAGGTGGCCCGCAAACTCGGCATCGAGTACCGCGAAGGGTTCTACAAGAACCGTTACGTTGGCCGTACCTTCATCATGCCGGGCCAGGCTGAGCGCAAAAAGTCGGTCAAACAGAAGCTCAACGCCATGAGCAGCGAGTTCAAGGGTAAAAATATCCTGATTGTTGACGACTCGATCGTGCGCGGAACGACCTCAAAGGAGATCGTTCAGATGGCCCGCGAGGCTGGTGCCAACAAGGTGACGTTCACCTCGGCGGCCCCACCCGTGCGGTTCCCCCACGTGTACGGCATCAACATGCCGACCCGCCAAGAGCTCATCGCGCACAACAGGAAGATCCCCGAGATCGCCGTTGAACTGGGAGCCGACCACCTCATCTATCAGGAGGTCGCCGATATGGAGGCCGCCATTATTGAGGGATCGGATGTCACCGCGCTCGAGATGAGCTGCTTCACCGGCGACTACGTCACCGGCTCGGTCACCCCCGAGTACCTCGCCTGGGTCGAAGCGAACCAGCTCAGCTAGAAGGCGTGCAATTGTCGCCGGGCGGTATCGAACTTTTGGTCGATGCCGCCGGGTAAAGTGCGACCCTAAACTGGCGCAAATGAGCA
>DASYMY010000287.1:0-3401 GCA_036008825.1 Glaciihabitans sp. | reverse complement strand
CTCCCGGCCGAGAGTGGTTCCGGCACTGTTCGTCGCGCGGGTTGTCACCGTATAAACGGTGTGCGGCGACAGACCTGTTACGGACAGATCGATCCCCGTTGGAGCGCTCCCGGATCCAGCGGGCACCGTTCCAACGAGCTGGTTGTTGAGGAAAAACTCCACCGTTGTGGCCGCACCTCCGGCAGAGACCGACGCGTGCAAGCCAGCGGTAGTACGGGTGTTTTCCGCCAGGAGCGTCTCGACCGCGGGTGCGACTGGAGTGAAGTCTGGTCGAAGACGAAACAGAGTGCCGGCGCCTTCCGGCCCGCCCGCCGAAGTGGTTCCGTAAAGATTGCCGTCGGTGTGCAGCAACAGCGAGCCGCGTCCCGGGTTAATGCCCGATCGCTCCTGCGACCCCGACCCGGTAAACTCCACGACCGTGGTCAGCTCTCCGGTGTTCGCATTCACCTTGAAGACGGTTCCCCGCTGGAAGGTCACCCCTGCGTTCGTGGTGCCCCAAAAGAATCCCAAACCGTCGCCCACCAAACTTGATAACGGTTTCGCGCCCCGGTTCGTCGAGCCGTTGTGGGAGAACTCGATCACCGTCGTTAGCGCACCCGTGCTGGCGTTTAGTTTGAAGACCGTCCCGAAATTTCCGGCCCCACCTGCCGATGTGGTGCCCCAGAAGAGACCCGCCCCATCACGCGTCAGGCCCGCCGCAGGACCCGCCCCTCTGTTGCTCGCTCCATTCGACGTAAACTCGACGACCGTCATCATGGCCCCAGTGTTCGCGTTCACCGCAAAAACTGTCCCGGCGTTTGCCGCTCCGCCCCCAAAGGTCGTCCCCCAAAGAGAGCCGTTTCCGTCAAGAACGAGTCTGGCCCGAGGGGCAGCGCCTTTGTTCGTTGGTCCATTCCCGGAGAAATCCACAATGGTCGTCAGCGCGCCGGTGCTGGCCTCCACTTTGAAGAGCGTGCCGGACGCAGTGTTTCCACCCTCCTCGGTCGTGCCCCAAAAAAAGCCTGCACCATCACTGATTAGCCCCGCTGCTGGACGCGCGCCGCGGGTGGATGTCCCTTCACCGCCGAATTCGACAACCGTCGTTAGCACTCCCGAAGCTCTATCGATCTTGAAGACCGTCCCTTTGTCCGCCGCCCCTCCCGCTTGCGTCGTGCCCCAGAACGAACCAAGCCCATCGCTGACCAGTTCTGCGTTGGGCGATGCGCCACGCGTGGTTGACCCGTTACCTGTGAATTCCGCCATCGCGATCGAGTTCCCTGTGATCGCATCCACCTTGAACACCGTTCCCGATCGGTCGGCACCTCCTTCCTCGCTGGTTCCCCAGAAGAACCCCGCCCCGTCGCTTACGACTTCTCCCTTCGGCATGCGCGGTTCGTCCTTCCATTGAGAGAATTCCGCCATCGTCGTCACAGCGCCGGTGTTCTCATGCACCTGGAAGATCGTGCCCAAGCGGTTCAGTCCGCCGTAGGAACTGGTCGCCCATAGCGAGCCTGCACCGTTACTAACGAATCCCCCGCGAGGTTGCCCCTGGGAAGAGGCAAGACTGCGTCCGTCGCTCGGAAACTCGTAGAGTGTAGTCAACGCACCGGCGGCGGGATCCAGCTTGAAGACGGTTCCATAGTTGGTGGAACCCCCGCCCCGCGTCGTACCCCAAAAAAAGCCCGCTCCGTCCTTGATCAGTCCGCCAGACGGTCCGGCACCCTTATACGGCCCCGTTGTGCCCGTGAACTCCAGCACCGTGGTGAGCGCGCCTGTGGACCGGTTCACTTTGAAAATCGTCCCAACCCGTCCTGCCCCTCCCAGTAAGGTCGTGCCCCACATGAAGCCTGCCCCGTCGCTGACCAGGTTTCCATTCGGCCTTGCGCCCCTGTTGGAGACACCTTCAGCCGTAAACGAAAGGACGGAGGTCATCTGCCCGGTGCCGATATGCACCTTGAAGACCGTGCCGAGTCCGTTCGTGCCGCCGAGGCTGGTCGTTCCCCAGAAGAATCCCTCGCCGTCGTTCGCAAGTCGTGCCGTGGGCTGCGAGCCTCTGAGAGAGGTCTGGCTGCCGGTCAGTTCCACCACCGTGGTGAACACGCCACCGTTAGCGCTGACCTTGAAGATCGTTCCGTGGCCCCAAGTCCCACCAACCATGGTGGTGCCCCAAAAGAAACCCCGCCCATCGTCGGCCAAACCCCCTGACGGCCCACCGCCCCGGTTGCTGCTTCCGCTTCCGGAGAATTCCAGGACCGTGGTTAACGCGCGAGTCATCAGATTGACCTTGAAGATCGTTCCGCTGTTCTTCTCGCCGCCTCCCGATGTCACACCCCACAAAAACCCCGCGTTATCGCTGAGCAGACTCGAACGAGGCTTCGAGCCCTTATTGCGAGCGCCGTTACCACTGAACGAAAGGACGGTTTCCCGGGCGCCGCCGTCCTGACTGATTCGGAAGACCGTTCCGAGATCATAGGCTCCCCCTTCACTGCTTGTGCCCCAGAGGAAATCGTCCGACGCCAGCACCAGATCACCGTCGGGAAGCTTCGGGGGAACCTCGAAGCTTGCGACAATCTCGTGCGTGGTTACCGCATGCGCAGAGGTGAGCGCCGGCAGCATCGCGGCAGCGCAAAGGCTTAGGAAAGCGAGGCGAACGGGGGGAAGAACGGTGAGCATAGGGACTTCGTCAGCAGAGCCGGCCCGCTATCGTTGCGCCGATTTGCGCGAATGGATCGAGTAGCGACCGGGCAATGTCAAACGCCCGCTCAGAGCTGTTCTGCGATTCCCAGCAGGGCTTTCACCAGCCCTTCCCCGCGAACCACGCTACGATCCGACCAGATGGGCTGCGCTAAAAGAGCGTCATCTGTGGTTTCATCTCGGCGAGGGAGATGTCGGCCTGGCGTTTGTTGCGGGGTTTGCCATGGACGAGCGGCGGTGGCGCTTCGGCGAGCGTCGGTTTGCCTTCGGCGTTCAGTTCGGCTTGCTCGAGATTGCTCAGGATTTCTTTCGCCCGCGCGATGATCGAAGGCGGCAGGCCGGCGAGCCGCGCGACCTGGATGCCGTAACTCTTGTCCGCACCGCCGGGGATGATCTTCCGCAGGAAGATGATCTGCTCGTTCCATTCGCGGACCGCGACGTTGTAGTTCCGGACGCCGGTGCGGGTCATCTCGAGTTCGGTGAGTTCGTGGTAATGCGTCGCGAAGAGCGTGCGCGAACGCGTTTCATCGTGCAGGAATTCGGCGACGCTCCAGGCGATCGACAAGCCGTCGAAGGTCGAGGTGCCGCGGCCGATTTCGTCGAGGATGATGAGGCTGCGCGCGGTGGCGTTGTTCAGGATGTTGGCGGTTTCGTTCATCTCGACCATGAACGTGGAATTTCCGCGCGCGAGATCGTCGCTCGCACCGACGCGTGAGAAAATGCGATCC
>DASYMY010000286.1:0-2829 GCA_036008825.1 Glaciihabitans sp. | reverse complement strand
ATCGGTGAGCTGCCGCCGAGGGCTGGAGAGCAGATCAATTTCGCGCTCGCGGTCTCCACCGGTTTGCTCGATGAGCACCGTGACCCCACGCTGATCGGCCGCTTTGATTACGGCATCCGCTAATTCTGCAAAATAGCTTAGGGAGAGGCGCGGAACGGCGAGTCCAATCACCCCGGTTCGACCGAGTCGCAGGCTGCGCGCAGACAGGTTGGGGGTGTAGCCGAGTTGGGCGACCGCGTCGAGAACCCGTTGCCGCGTTGCTGGCCGGATGTTCGGGTGATCGTTGATCACGTTCGACACCGTTTTGATGGAGACATCCGCCACTTTTGCGACGTCGTGCAGGGTGACAGCCATGGGTAGTGGTTACTCCGCGACCGTGCTGGAACCTGCGGGCTCAACATTGTCGAGGGCAAGAGAGGCGTCACACGGGGTGGGTTCGATGGCGCTGATGATGCTCGCGGATGCGGTGCCGATGACGGCAAGTTCGTCGGGGGAGAGCGCGTCGAAAAAGTAACGTTTGATGGTGTCAGAGTGTTCGCGCATGGCGCCGAGGATGACCTTGCGACCGGTGCTGGTCAGTTCAACCCAGCTGCCGCGGCGGTCGGAGTCGCATTCGAACTTGGTGACAAGACCCCGTTTTTCCATGCGGGTGACTTGATGTGAGACGCGGCTTTTTTCCCAGCCGATGGTGGAGATGAGTTCCCTCACACGCAACCGGCGGTCCGGGGCATTAAAGAGGGCGATCAAAATTTCGAAGTCGGGCCGGGAGATTCCGGAGTCGCGCTGCAATTGCACTTCGAGGGCGTGGTCGAGGCGGCGGCGCATGGCGTAGAAGGAACGCCAGACGTCCCATTCGCTCTCGCCGATCCGGGATACCTCGGTCACTCTTTGACAGTAGCGCGAATGATGACGTGTCATCCGATTTGAGTGGGCTTCGCAACCTGAATTTGCCGCAAACGGATGAGAAGCTAGGGACGTGAGCATGTCAACGCAGCGGGGCGACGCAGAATCGCTCCCCACGGACCTGGCCGATGAGACCATCAGCACGGTGCGCCGATGGCTGAGCGAGTCCACCACGGTGACGCCCGATGCCAGCGCGGAACGCCTCGCCGGTGTGCTGAAAGACCCCAAGGGGCTCGACTTCACCCTCGGTTTTGTTGACAAGGTGGTGCGGCCGGAAGACATCAAGGTTGCCGCGCGCAATTTGGAACGGCTCAGCCGCAACATTCCCAAATTTTTGCCCTGGTACCTGCGTATTGCCATCGCCTTTGGTGGCGGTTTCGCCCCGCTGTTCCCGTGGCTGATCGTTCCCATTGCCCGCCGTTCGTTGCGGTCGATGGTCAGCCACCTGGTCATTGACGCCACCCCAGCCCAGCTCGACGACACCATCACCAAGCTGGCCTCCGAAGGCACCCGGCTGAACCTCAACCTGCTGGGGGAGGCCGTTCTCGGGGACACCGAAGCCGACCGCCGCCTGGCTGGAACCAAGGCCTTGCTGGAACGGGACGACGTCGACTACGTCTCGATCAAGGTCTCTTCCGTGGTCAGCCAACTGTCGATGTGGGCGTTCGATGAGACCGTCGAGCGGGTCGTGACCCGGTTGACGCCGCTGTACTCGAGCGCTGCGGCATCCGCTACTCCGAAGTTCATCAACCTCGACATGGAAGAGTTTCGCGACCTCGATCTGACGATTGAGGTGTTCCAGCGCATTCTCGACCAGCCAGAGCTTCAGCACCTCAAGGCCGGCATTGTGCTGCAGGCCTACCTTCCGGATGCGCTAGGCGCTCTGCAGAAGCTCACCGCCTGGGCGCAGGAGCGTCGCGCCAACGGTGGCGCCCCGATCAAGGTGCGGGTTGTGAAGGGCGCGAACCTGGCGATGGAGAAGGTGGACGCGACCGTGCACGGCTGGCCGCTGGCGACCTATTCCCGCAAGGTCGACACCGATACCAATTACAAGCGCGTCCTGAATTGGGCGCTGACGCCGGAGAACACCGACGCCGTGCGGATTGGGGTTGCCGGTCACAACCTGTTTGATCTCGCCTTCGCCTGGTTGCTGGCGAAGCGGCGTGGTGTTGAGGCTCGAATCGACGTGGAGATGCTGCTGGGAATGGCGACCGGACAGGCGCAAGCCGTTAGTCGCGACGTCGGCGGGCTCCTCCTCTACACACCCGTTGTGCACCCGAAGGAGTTCGATTCCGCTATCAGCTACCTGGTGCGCAGGCTCGAAGAGAACGCGAGCCCCGAGAACTTTATGAGCGGACTGTTCGAGCTGGCCCGCAACGAGACCGTTTTTCAGCGGGAAGCCCGTCGGTTCCGTGCCTCGCTTGAGGCGCTCGACACGCAAGTTCCGGCCTCCAACCGGGTGCAGAGCCGGATCCGGCCTGCGCTGATTGACGAGCTGGGTGCCGAGGAGGAGATCGTCGAGGTTAAGCCGGCTGTTGAGGACATCGACGACGTCGACGTTGTTGCTGACGAGATCGACCTGGTTGTTGAGGAAGTCGACGTTGTCGTCGAGGACGTCGAGACAGAGGGCGCCGAGACAGACGACGCTGACACAGTGGCGGATGTCTCGGACGCGGCCGTTTCCATCGACCCGGTATCCATCGACCCGGTTTCCATCGACGAGCAGGCCTCCGACGACATTGTGCTTGACCATGCGCACGACATCGTTATTCAAGCCGAAGAAGTGCTCGTGGAAGAGCAGCCGTCCTACGAGCCGCGACCGTTCTCCAACGAGCCCGACACCGACCCGGCGATTGCCGCGAACCGTATCTGGGGCCGCCGGGTTATTGAGCGCAGCCAGAATTCCACCATCGGGCGCGCGACCAT
>DASYMY010000285.1:0-2637 GCA_036008825.1 Glaciihabitans sp. | reverse complement strand
GGGAGTGTCGGCGTCGATCGATGAGTTCAGACACCCCACGCTGGTGCTGCAGATCAAGGCTCAGAAGGGGTTCGTCGCACAACAGCAAGACGGGGTCCCCAGCAAGCGCTTGACCTACTCGCAGCCTCTGTTGCTCTCCCCCGGAAAGATTTCCTACCGGATTGTCCGCGTAACGCGTGGCACCAACGTCTTCGAGAATCTCGTCAACCTTCGTGCGAACCGCTCGGGACGCTGTCGGGAATCCAAATTTGTGACCATTGACGCCGAGGGCAACAAGATCGCGGCCGCGAAGGGGAACACCGGTCGCGACCAGTTTCTGCTGAGGAATGTAGCCGATTCGCCGGTCGCCTTTGGTGATCGGATTCCCCTGTAACCGCACTGACCCCTCATCCAGTTTTTGCTGGCCAAGGATAGTTTTGAGCAAACTGGTCTTACCAGAGCCGTTCGGGCCGAGCACGGCAAGAAACTCGCCAGGTTGAACAGCGAGGTCCAACCCACGCCACAAAGTTCTATGGCCAAAACCAAGCGCCCCGCCCTCGAATTCGAGAACGGGGACGCTTTCCGCTGGGTGCACTACTTCGTGACCGCCGCGGAGATTGCTTCGAGATTGTCGGTCATCCACGAAATGTAGTCTGCTCCATCCGGGAGGGTCTCGGTGAATGACACCACCGGCACGCCGGCAGCCTCGGCCGCTTCAAGTACCTGTTCGGTCTCCGGTCCCGCAGTCTGTTCGTTGTAGGCAAGCAGCTGAACTGAGTCAGATTCGAACAGCGCAAGCGTTTCCTGCAGCACTACTGGAGCGACGTCGGTACCTTCTTCGATTGCTTCGGAGAATTCGTCAGGCGTTTGGTTGGTCAGGCCCGCTTCTTCCAGCAGGTAGAGCGGCACGGGCTCGGTAATGGCGACTCCCATACCCTCAGTGGACGAATGCAGCTCTTCTGCTTGGGTTTCCAGGTCGCCAAGCTGAGTGAGGAACTCCTGCAGGTTGCTGGCATATACGGCGGCGTTGTCGGCGTCGAGCTCCTCCAAATGGTGAGCAATTTCCTCGGCTACGTGCTCAATTCCGTGGATGCTGTACCAGATGTGCTCGTTGAAGCCCTCGATGTGGTTGTGGCCATCATCGTCGGAGTGCTCTTCCTCCGAGTGCTCCTCCTCGGTGGCGCCCTCAGCTGCTGCTTCGTCCGCGTGCTCTTCATCGGAGTGCTCGTCGGCGGCGTGCTCATCATCCTCGTCGAGTAGGCCGGAGGCGTCCGACGCGGTGATCACCTCTGCGTCCACATTGCCGGACGCGCTCACCAGAGTGTCGATGAATGGGTCGTATCCCCCACCGTTTTCGATGATGAGGGCGGCCTTGGAGATAGCCAGTTGATCCTGAGCGGATGCCTCATAGCTGTGAGGATCTTGCGCCGCAGAGGTGATCAGGCTGGTCACCGAAACCAGGTCGCCACCAATTTGCTCGACAATGTCGCCATAAACATTGGTGGACGCGACGACCGCGACGGTTCCGTCAGTAGTGTCATCGGCTGCAGGGGTTGCAGAGCATCCAGCCAGAACAAGCGTTGCGACAGCTATGCCGGAAACGGCATATAACGAAGTGGGGGACAAGCGCATCAGAAACGGCGGCTTTCTAGTCAAGGAGGAAACCCGTAATGATTTCCGTTATCAACTATACGCAGCTTGGGCCGGGACGCAAATCCCGGTCCATAGCTTCGCCATCCCCATAGTTCGAGGCGGATGCTTCTCGTGCGCGGGCGTTAGTCCAGCAGCAGGGCCGGTTCCTCAATAACGCTCGCGACATCCGCCATAAATCGGCTAGCGACATCTCCATCAACAACGCGGTGGTCGAAGCTGGCGCCGATCGTTGTCACCAGACGAGGACGAACTTCGCCGTCAACAACCCACGGCTTCTGCTTGATCGTTCCTAGAGCGACAACGGCCACTTCACCGGAGTTGAGGATCGGGGTGCCGGTGTCCATACCAAACGAACCGATGTTCGTAATGGTGATGGTTCCCGCCGAAGTGTCTGCAGGCTGCGTTTTGCCATCGCGCGCGGTCAATGTGAGCTGTTCGAGGGCTTTCGCCAGCTCCAGCAGTGACAACGACTGAGCGTCCTTGATGTTAGGCACAATCAGGCCACGCGGGGTGGCCGCGGCGATACCCAAGTTGACGTAGTGGCGAACGATGATTTCTTTCTCCGCCCACGCCGAGTTCACCATGGGGTTGCGACGCACCGCCCAAATCATGGCCTTGGCCATAATCAGCAATGGGGACACCCGAACGCCCGCAAAGTCGGTGGAGTTTTTGAGCCGCTTGACGAACTCCATGGTGCGGGTGGCGTCAACGTCGACAAACAAGCTGACGTGCGGAGCGGTGAACGCGCTTTGAACCATCGCTGTGGCGATGGCCTTGCGGACACCCTTGACGGGAACACGTTCTTCGCGCTCGTCGTTCCACGCTGGGGTCTGAATGTTGCGGAAAACACTGGCTTGGGTGGCCTGGCGAATCACGTCGTCCCGAGTGATCTCCCCCACGAGCCCCGTCGCGGTGACCAGCGCGAGGTCAACACCGAGATCCTTGGCCAGTTTGCGGATTGGGGGTTTGGCGATCACGGCGGAGGCTGCCGCTGCGGGCACTGAA
>DASYMY010000284.1:0-2928 GCA_036008825.1 Glaciihabitans sp. | reverse complement strand
CACGCCGCGCCCAATGCACCTGGTGCCAAGACGTCAAACTGCCCAACGACGTCATCTTCTACAGTGCCCGCCGCGCTGGAGCGGCCGGCCGCAACGGCAACACCATTGGCACTCTCATCTGCGATTCTTTCCAGTGCTCCGCGAATGTGCGTGTTACCCCACCCATGGCATACCTCGGATTCGACGTCGACGCCGCTCGCCACGACCGCATCGAAATGCTCCGCACCCGCTCCGCCGCTTTCGCCACGGCCGTCCTGCACGGCCGCTAAAGCTCCTCGTCTGGTCGGGGCGCACACCAGCCTCGCCCTACGCTTACCAAATGGCGCGTACAGAGATTCTCACGGCGGATGACTCCGTCCGCGGCCCCCACGGCCCCGTCCCCGTGCGCTGGTATTTCCCACCCGTTGGCCCCACCTCCCGCGGCGCGGTCCGCGCTACCGGCACTGCCCGCGCAACCCGCGCAACCCCACCAATCGTTTGGGTGCACGGTGGCGGATTCTTCCGCGGCAGCCTTGATCTACCCGAAACGCACGAGGTGGCCTCGAGCCTGGCCGCCGAAGGCTTCCGCGTGGTCACGGTCGATTACCGGTTGGTGTCACCAACACCATTCCGGCGAGCACACCCGTTCACCGGGGCATCCGCCGTTCGGTATCCGATTCCGCTCGACGATGTAGTTGCCGTGGTGTCCGAGATACAGCGAGAGAACCCTGGTGGGGTGATTCTGGGTGGCGCAAGCGCGGGCGCGTGTTTGGCCGCTGGGGCGGTGCTGCGGCTGGCGGATACCGGCAACCCGCCTCTGGCCGGCGTCTTTTTTGGGTATGGCTTCTTTCACGCCGAGTTGCCCGAGCGCTCCCCCGATCTGGCGGCGCGCGTCCGCGGTCACCGCCCCGTTACCCACCTGCCCCGTTTCCTCGACATCGTGAACCGCAACTACGCCGGCACCCCCGCTGCCCTGCTTGAACCGCATGCCTTTGCGGGCGGGCATCCGCTCGATCGTTTTCCGCCGACCCTGATGCTCGACGCCGACCGGGACTTTATGCGCGCATCGGGCGCTCAGTTTGCGAAAGAACTCGAAGCCGCTGAGATCCGCGTGGATTATCACGTTCTTCGTGACGCTGCGCACGCCTTTCTTAACCGTCCGAAGGATCCCGCCTACGCAGAAGGCATCCGTCTGATCAGCGAGTGGGCCAAGCGGCTGTAGGACACAATCTCGTTATGCGCTTCGCCTCTGAGGGGGTGCGCTACTCCTAGGCTGACTCGCCCATCACACCACGAGATCTGCCGTCCACGATGGAACCATGACACTCATCACAGAAACGAATGACCCCACTCACGCAGGCATTGACCGCTCCGCAATAAGCGGATGGGTGGAGCGTTATCTGCTCGCCTGGCGCACCAATAACGCCGCAGACATTGCTGATCTGTTCACCGAGGATGCGGAATATGTAGAAGCGCCATACACAACACGCTGGATCGGACGGGACGCCATTGTCGCCGGGTGGCGCAGTCGCTGGGATTGGCAGCGAGGCGGCTGGGCGTTCGAATGGGAGATCCAGTCGGCGACCGATCGCACCGCCGTCATCACCGGTGTGGGTACATACACACAGCTGGGGGTTTTCGACAATCTCTGGACCATCACCCTTGATGGCACCGGCCACTGCACTCGATTTCACATGGTGAATACCGAACGGGACAGCTGATCGGAGCTTTGGTGGGTGCACTGCACCCTGTCTCCACGTCAACGTGCGCGGTTAGCCTTGGGAACATGCCCACACCGTCCAGCCCACTCGGCGACTTTCTTCGCGCGCAACGCTCCCGCATTACTCCAGCTGACGTTGGAATCAGCACCATGGGCAGCCGACGTGTTGCGGGGCTACGGCGCGAAGAAGTTGCCGTGCTCGCCGGTGTGAGCGCCGACTACTACACCCGTCTCGAACAGGGACGCGAACGCACCCCCTCCGCCCAGGTGGTTGAGGCCATCTGCACCGCGCTTCGACTGAGTGCAGACGGTCGCGATCACGCTTATCGGCTGGCGAAGCTCGCACCCAACGTGCAACCGAAGGGTGAGACGGTGAGCGCCGAACTCATCCAGTTGATGGACGCGTTTCCGCACGCCGCCGCCTACGTGGTGAACGCCGCGTTCCGTGTGCTCGCCGCCAACGCCACCGCGGTCGCACTTCTTGGCCCCACGCAGATCAACGGTGGCGCGCTCAACTTCATTTTTCTCGACCCAGCAGCCCGCAGCTATTTCGTCAACTGGGAGGTGATCGCCCGCGCCTCCGTCAGCGCACTCCGCCTTGCCTCCGGGTACTCCTCGCCCCACCCGGAGGTGCCGCCGCTGATCGAGACGCTGCTGCGCGAAAGCCCCAACTTTGCCCAGCTGTGGGCCGACCACACTGTCGCCGGCCTCACCGTGACAGATAAAACAATTAATCATGCGGATGTCGGCGTGCTCAGCCTGACCTACCAAACCTTTGACGTTCGGGACGCTCCCGGCCAACTGCTCACCGTCGCAACAGCCGCCGCGGGTAGCCCCTCCGCCGATTCTCTTGCCTTACTCGGCACCCTGCTCGCAACCCAGAAAGTTCTCCCATGACTGACACCACCACTTCCGCCATTCTTGACGAGGCCAGCGAGAAGGCCCTCGCGGTTCGGACGCTCTACGAGACGATCGAGCAGCACGTCAACGGGAAAACCTGGTCCCTTCACGAGCTAATGCTTGGCTTCTCCAACGATGTTGGGCAGGTGGGCCGGCTAATCCTGGCCAACGACGGCACCTGGCCTATCGACGGCGATGTGCACGCTGAGCTGCAACACAAACTAGCCGAATCTATCTGGTGGGCCATTGTCCTCGCCAACAAACTCGACATCGATATCAGTGACGCCTACAGCCGCACCATGGACACCATTCAGAGCGGACTCACCTCG
>DASYMY010000283.1:0-9190 GCA_036008825.1 Glaciihabitans sp. | reverse complement strand
GCTCGGCGAGGACATGCCGCCCGCCCGCTGGGCCGGATTCGCCCTCATCTGGGTCGCCCTCATCATTTTGACGATCGACATGTTCGCCTCGTCACGGCCCCCGCGTCGCGCCGCGCTCGAACGCCCCTGACGTTCGACCGGCCCTAAAGGTTGGGTTGTTCTCCCACAGCCCTCGTGGAAAGCTCACGTCTAGGTACCGAAGTACCGATAGAGCAGCTTCGCCTACACAGCGGATGCCACAGCCCAGGGAGACACAATGCGCAGGCCTCACACTTCCCCTGGCCTCGCTGCGGCTCTGATGGCCACCCTGCTTGCTCTCGCGCTCGCGGGCTGCGCTGTGCACCCCGGCGCGGCCACCTCCGCAAGCTCGGCCACCTCAGCCGACGCGGCAACCACGACCACCGCGGCGTCCCCCGACTGCGCCCTGGACCCTGCCCTCTTCTGGAACACCAGCCGGCTCACATTCGACTACGAGACCTACGCCACCGCCGAGGAGCTGGCGGAGCTCAGCGACGTCGTCATTCGCGGCACTGTTGACCGCGTTCAGGAAGGGCGCGCCAGCGCCAGCGGCGTTGTGTCGTGGATTGTTGTGGTGACCGACCCCGAGGTAATCTCTGGCGCCCTCGCAGATGACAACGACACCGTGTATGTCGAGATCGAAGGTTTTGGCACCCAAGAGCTGGTCTTCGCTCCGGGCACCGAGATCGTCGCCTACCTGAACCTGGCGCCGGCAAGTGGCGGCGACATGGTCAACCTGACCGACATGGTGGATCCCGCTGCCGGACGCCCCGAAGGCTACGAGCTCTACACCTGGGTCTCGCGCTGGCAGGGAGTCGTTCTTCAGCGGCCCGGCTGCTCAGACGTGTTCTGGCCGTATACCGGAGTCGTGGCTCCTGGCGAGCTCGCCGATGCGCTCACGGGTCGCACCTTCTTCGCCGATGCCCCAACCCTCGCGCCGGACGTGCGCGATGATGTCGCCTTCGAACTCTGCCGCACGGTGGGTGTGGCTGCCGCTGCCCCAGCTGATCCCACAGTCTCAGCAAATGTTGCCGCCTACTATTCCACGACGGATGCCAGTCTCCGCTGGTGGGTCTCCGCCGGCTACCCGCCCTCGACGACAATCTTTGCCCCGCCCGTTGGGAGCGACATCGCCGCGGTCTGTTACATCCGCCCCGGTAGTGATTCGTCTGTGCTTCGAGTTCTGGTGGGCTCCGATGGGTTAGCAACGGCGGGCGCAGTGGTGCCTGAACTGAGCGACGAATCCCGCTTTCTAGCGCGACCGCCGCTTCGTTGACAGGCCCCCAAATGGGCGCCAAACAACGGAATTCGTTGTGGAAGCGCGGCCACATCACGGAATGTAACGATTAGGCGGCGTAACACTCCTGTAACAGGGGCGTATTGTGTCGGCCCCATTCCCTCTATACCTTGAACAAATACACGTGATTTCGTCGCGTCTGCATCCACATCACATTCAAGTAAGAGGAGCACAATGAGCGCATTTCTGAAGGGCACCAAGCCTTCCCGCTCGAAGGCCTACTCGGCAGGTATCAAGGTTGTTGCCGCGTCCGCAGGCATCCTGCTGCTGGCGTCATGCGCCAGCGGTCCCGCCGATGAAGAAGAAGACACCGCAACCCCCGAAGAAACGACAAGCTCCGAGGGGCGCGCCGCTGATGGCGTGCTGACCGTCGGAACGATTCTTCCGCAGACCGGAAACCTGTCGTTCCTCGGCCCGCCCGAGTTCGCCGGTGTTGACCTGGCTGCTGCCGACATCGCTGCGACGGACTTCCCGTTCGACGTTGAGGTCATTCACCGTGACTCCGGTGACGGCAACACTGACATCGCCACCCAGTCCGCTGGAGAATTGATCGACCTCGCTGCTGACGTCGTCATTGGCGCCGCGTCATCTGGTGTGTCGTTCACCTTCGTTGACCAGCTGGTCGCTGCCGGTGTTCTGCAGATCTCTCCCGCCAACACGTCGCCGGACTTCTCGGACTACGACGATGACGGCTACTACTGGCGTACAGCTCCGAGCGACGTCCTCCAGGGACGCGTCCTCGGAAACCTGATGGTCGGTGACGGTGCTGAGAACATTGGCATCATCTACATCAACGACGCATACGGCATCGGCCTCGAAGAGAACGCCACCCTGGCGATCGAAGAAGCCGGCGGAACGGTCTCTGCTTCGCTGCCCTACAACACGGGTGACACGCAGTTCGCTTCCATCGTTGACGAGGTCCTCGCAAGCGGACCAGATGCAATCGCCGTCATCGCCTTCGACGAGACCAGCTCGATCATCCCCGAGCTGATCAACACTCGTGACTTCCCGGCAACCGGTGTCTACTTCGTAGACGGCAACCTGTCGAACAGCTACGAGTTCGAGCCCGGCACCCTCGAAGGCGCCAAGGGCACCCTGCCCGGCAACTTCGCGTCGGACGAATTCCAGGCTCGTCTGCTCGAAGTTGACCCGTCGCTGACCGACTTCAGCTACTCCGCTGAGTCGTACGACGCCGTTATCCTCACTGCGCTCGCCGCAGCGCAGGGTGAAAGTGACGACCCCAACACCATCCGCGACAACCTGCAGAGTGTGTCCGGTGGCGATGGAGACGGAACCAAGTGTGAAACCTTCGCTGACTGCCTCGCGCTGATCAACGATGGCGAAGCAATTGACTACGACGGCCCCTCCGGCCCGATCACCTTCGACGAGAACGGTGACCCGACCGAGGCGTACATCGGCATCTACCAGTACGGTGCAGACAACACGTACTCCGCTCTGACCGCGGAGTTCGGCAGCCTGTAACACCTAGCACCACAGCACACTCCGAGGGGCTCGACCGAAAGGTCGGGCCCCTCGTTTGTGTTGGTGCCGGTCGAAGCCTGACGGGTGGCAGCATCCGCCGTATTTGTGTGTGAAGTGGTGTGTTGCCGGAACAGGGCGACTGGGGAGGCGTTGCGGTGTCTCCATCAGCTCTGTGAGCGGCCCCAGAACGACCGCTGACGCACTGGGACGGCTGTAACGCACGATCTGTTGGCACAGACCGTTCTGACCCCGCAGACCGGGAGCCTCGAAGATCGGGACACAACAAAGCCCCACAGCGCTGACATGTGCTGTGGGGCTTTGTTGTTACCGCACCGGTGAGGTGCGTCGGTGGTGCTTAGAGGGCTTCGCGGTCGGCCTTCGTTTTGGCATCGACGTCTGCTGCGAGGGTTCCCAGGTACAGTTCGGTCACCTTGGGGTCCTTCAGCAGCTCACGGCCGGTGCCGGTGTATGCGTCCTTACCCTGATCGAGCACGTAGGCCCGGTCGCAGATCTGCAGGCAACGACGTGCGTTCTGCTCCACCATGATGACGGAAACGCCCGCACGGTTGATCTGGTGAACGCGCAGGAAGGTCTCATCCTGGCGGACGGGGGAGAGGCCAGCGGAGGGCTCGTCGAGCAGAAGCACCGACGGGTCCATCATCAGGGCACGAGCCATGGCCACCATCTGGCGTTCACCACCGGAGAGCGAACCGGCGCGCTGACGGCGACGGCTACCCAACTCGGGGAACAGGGTGGTGACGAAGTCAAAGCGTTCCGCGAACACCTTGGGGCGCTGGAACAACCCCATCTCGAGGTTCTCCTCAATGCTCAGGGTCGGGAACACGTTGTTGTTCTGCGGCACCATCGCGACACCCTTGGCAACAAGTTTGTCTGCCTTGAGGCCGGTGATGTCTTCACCCTTGAGGTGGATGGATCCACCACGAACCTTCACCTGGCCAAAGACGGCCTTGAGGAAGGTCGACTTACCGGCACCGTTCGGGCCAATAATGCCAATGAGCTCACCGGGGTACGCCTCAATGTTGCATCCGTTGAGGATGTTCACGCCGGGGATGTATCCGGCCACGAGGTCGGTGCTGTAGAGCACCGGCTCGCGCGTTTCGGTGGGGGATCCGGCCGAAGTGGCCGTTGATGTGTCAGTCATGGCTAGTGGCCGCCTTCTCGCTGTGCTGCAGTGGTTGCAGCGGCTTCCTGAGCTTCGAGGACGGGGTTTTTGTCCTCCATCATGTCGCCCAGGTCGGTGTCGTGGTGGGCGCCGAGGTAGGCGTCGATCACGGCGGGGTCGCTCATCACGGTCTCTGGTGGGCCTTCAGCCACAACCTTGCCCTCGGCCATCACGATGACCCAGTCAGAGATATGGCGGACCATGTGCATGTCGTGCTCAACAAACAGCACCGACATTCCCTCGGACTTGAGTTCCTTGATGTGGCCAAGCAGGGACTGGGTCAACGCGGGGTTAACGCCGGCCATGGGCTCGTCGAGCATCACCAGAACGGGGTCGCTCATCAGTGCACGCGCCATTTCGAGCAGCTTGCGCTGACCGCCGGAGAGGGAGGCTGCGTAGTCCTCGCTCTTGGTGTCGAGCTTGAAACGAGCGAGTAAGTCTTCCGCCTTGGCGGTGATCTCCGTTTCACGGGTACGCCAGAGCGGCTTGATTAGAGCGGTGAAGATGTTCTCACCCGGCTGCTTGGTCGCACCGAGCAGCATGTTCTGCAGCACCGTCAAACGACCGAGCGACTTGGTGAGCTGGAAGGTGCGAATCATGCCCTTGCGGGCCACCTTGAACGCGGGCACCCGCGCCAGGCTGTGTCCTTCAAAGCTCCACTCGCCGGTGTTCGGTTTGTCGAACCCGGTGAGCAGATTGAAGAACGTAGTTTTGCCGGCACCGTTGGGTCCAATGAGGGCGGTGATCGCGCCGCGAGGAATCTCGACGTGGGCGACATCCACCGCCTTCAGTCCACCGAAGGTGCGGGTGACGCCGTCGGCAACAACGATGGGGTCGACCTTTTTGCAGCCGGGCCCCACCTCGCCAATAACGAGGGGATGGGTGACGATCGTGTCAGACATTGAACGACAGCTCCTTCTTGTTCCCGAAGATTCCCTGTGGTCTAAATATGACCAAGAGCATCAGAACCAGACCGATAATCATGAATCGCACCTGGCCAGCTTGGGTTCCGCTGATGAATGTGATGATTCCCGCATCAATGGCACCACGGAGGATGCTGTCGCTGAGGGTGAGCAGCACGGCGAAGATCATGGCGCCGATGATCGGGCCAAAGACCGTTGCCGCCCCGCCAAGGAGCAGCATCGTCCAGATGAAGAACGTCAACGTTGTGCCGTAGTTGGACGGTTGCACCGCTCGGGGGAGGACGTAGACAACACCACCGAGGGCGCCGAGTACACCACCAAGAACGAGGGCCTGCATCTTGTAGCCGTATACGTTTTTGCCGAGGCTGCGCACGGCGTCTTCATCTTCGCGGATGCCCTTAACCACGCGGCCCCATGGGCTACGCATCAGCAGGTACACGAGGATGGCGGCGAGGATCACGATGGACCAGCCGAAGACACGAACCCACAACTGGTTAGCCGTGTATGTCCACGGGCCAAACCCGTACGACCCCGGGGGGAACGGGTTCAGTGCGGTGAAACCACCGTTGAATCCGGACAGACCAGCAGCACCACCGGTGATGTCGGTGAGGCCGGTTGTTGACACGATGTAGCGCACAATTTCGGCGCTCGCGATGGTGACAATGGCCAGGTAGTCGGCGCGCAACCGCAGGGTTGGGATACCCAGAAGGAACGCGAAGATCACACTCGCGGCAATGGCCGAGAGCATTCCTGCCCACATTGGGAAGTCAAACAGCAGGGTCGGAACAACGAACGCGTATGCGCCCACCGCCATAAACCCGGCCTGACCAAAGTTGAGCAATCCGGCGTAGCCGAAGTGCACGCTGATGCCGATCGCGGCAAGGGCGTATGCGGCTGTCACGGGGCTGAGTAGCTCCCCGGCAGCGCTGTTGAAAATTTGTCCCCAGTCCATGATGGCCTCCTAGCCGACCCGTTCCTTGCGGCCCAGGACACCCTGAGGCCGAACAAGGAGAACGAGGATAAGAATGAGTAGAGCGACGGCGTAACGCAGGTCGTTCGGAATCCACACCGTCGACACCTCCGTGACAACGCCGATGATGAGTGCTCCCACGAGGGCGCCGAATGCGCTGCCGAGACCACCAAGGGTCACTGCCGCGAACAGCAGCAGCAGGATCTGGAAGCCCATGCTCCAGTTCACCTGGCGGAAGACGCCGTAGAGGATTCCGCTGAGACCCGTGAGGGTCGCCGCCAGAATCCAGACGATGCGGATGATCCGGTCAACGTTGATGCCGGATGCCGCAGCCAACGATGCGTTGTCGCTGACCGCGCGGGTTGCTTTACCAATGCGGGTGCGGGTGAGGAACAGGCCAACCAGGATCAGGATGACGATGCTGATGCCCATGCTGACGAGCGAGGCAACCGTGATGGTCACCGGACCCACCGTGACCGTGTTGGTAATGCCGGTGTCGAGGGTTTGGGTGCTTCCTCCAATAAAGAAGAGGAAGAGGTAGCGCACCAGGATCGACAACCCGATGGTCACGATCATGACCTGCACCAAACCGGTTCCCTTGTTACGCAAGGGTTTGAGGAGCCAGGCGTCTTGGGCGTACCCCACAAACGCGCTCAGGGCCAAGGTGACCAGAACGGCGGGGATCAGCGGCCAGTTCAGGGTGGTTCCGAACAGGAGGAACATCACACCACCGAAGGTCACCATCTCGCCGTGCGCGAAGTTGTTGAGCTTGGTTGTGCCGTAAATCAAGGAGATGCCGATAGCGCCGAGGGCGAGCAGTAGTCCGAAGTTCAGGCCGTAGACCAGACGCGTCAGAATCGTGTCCAAAATGTTGCTAGTGACCTGGGTGCCGGCCCCCGTTGGAAACAGAACGTTGACGGTGTTGGTGGTACCGAGGTTGACATCGCGCGTGATGTTGTCGGGGTCCCGCGGTGCAACACCGTCGGGGAGGGTCTCCGGCAGCAGTGTCGCGGTGTACTCGCCCTGGGCGGGGAGGTTCACCGACCAGCGACCGTCGTCCCCTGTGACACCGATCTCGCTGAACCCTTCGCCCTCAACCTCGACTTCGACGCCCTCAAGCGGGGTGTCGTCGTCGCGGATGATTCCACCGACCGTATAGGTCTCGGTGAAGTCAGCCGTTGGCTCCGGGGTAGGGGTCGTTTGCGCGACCGCGGATGTTGCCCCGAGTGTGAGGGCGAGTGTCAGGGCAATAAGTATTGCGCCAAACACCGCCGATATCGCACGCAGCGCAGGGGGGACGTGTTGATGTAAATGCGACACAAAACCTCCATGAGTGGCCGCCCGGGCACGGATTTTCCGGACTTTTGGCACACCGTCGTCGTTGACGTTACTAACTTATTGTTGCCCCCGTGTTTCCGGAAGGACACCGAAGGGTCACGCTTAGTATGCGGTGCGGAATAGCCAGACGGGGAATTGGTTAAGATGTACTACCGGGATTCACTGCGGCATCCGGGCAATTTTCCGCGTGTGTTCACCGCGCTCGACCCCAAGGGAAACTCATGGACCAGCCAGATCCGTTCGGTTTTATCGGCCTCACCTACGACGACGTTATGCTCCTCCCCGGTCATACCGACGTTATCCCCAGTGAAGCGGACACCACGTCACGCCTCACACGACGTATCAACGTCGCCTCCCCACTCCTGTCCGCCGCCATGGACACCGTGACCGAAGGTCGGATGGCGATCGCCATGGCCCGCAACGGTGGAATCGGCATTCTGCACCGCAACCTCTCTATTGAGGATCAGGCCGCCTACGTTGACAAGGTCAAGCGCAGCGAGTCTGGAATGATCACCAACCCAGTCACCACCACCCCGGATGCCACCGTCGCCGAAGTGGATGCGCTCTGTGGCCAGTTCCGTGTTTCCGGCCTGCCCGTCATCGAAAGCGACGGCCGTCTGGTGGGCATCATCACCAACCGCGACATGCGTTTTGTGTCGGACTTCGAAAAGAACACCACGCTGGTGCGCGAAGTGATGACCACTAAAAAGCTCATCACCGCCCCCGTTGGTGTCACCCCCGACGCCGCCATCGCCCTGTTCGCTGAGCACAAGATCGAGAAGTTGCCCCTGGTCGATGGCGAGGGAATCCTCCGCGGCTTGATGACGGTCAAGGACTTCGACAAGAGCGAAAAGTACCCGAACGCGACCAAAGATGACGAAGGACGCCTGCGGGTAGGTGCTGCCCTCGGTTTCTTCGGAGACGCCTGGGATCGCGCCGTTGCCCTCAACGAAGCCGGCGTTGACGTTCTGGTTGTTGACACCGCCAACGGTGACTCCGCCGGAGTGATCGACATCGTCCGTCGCCTCAAGTCCGACCCAGCGTTCGCGCACATTGACGTTATTGGCGGCAACGTCGCCACCCGTTCCGGCGCACAGGCTCTCATTGACGCCGGTGTTGATGCCGTCAAGGTTGGTGTTGGCCCCGGATCCATCTGCACCACCCGCGTTGTTGCCGGCGTTGGCGTTCCCCAGGTCACCGCCGTCTACGAGGCATCTCTCGCCGCCCGCGAGCACGGTGTTCCCGTGATCGCCGACGGCGGCCTGCAGTACTCCGGTGATATCGCCAAGGCGCTCGTCGCCGGTGCCGACACCGTCATGCTCGGGTCCCTCCTCGCCGGCTGCGACGAAAGCCCAGGTGACCTCGTTTTCCTCAACGGCAAACAGTTCAAGGCTTACCGCGGAATGGGCTCCCTCGGTGCCCTCCAAACGCGCGGCCAGAAGACCTCATACTCTCGCGACCGTTATTTTCAGGCGGATGTCCCGAGCGACGAGGCCCTCATCGCCGAAGGTATCGAGGGACAGGTGCCCTACCGCGGCCCGCTGGCCTCGGTTGCGTATCAGCTACTCGGAGGCCTGCGTCAGTCGATGTTCTACACGGGCGCTCGCACGATCGCGGAGCTGAAGCAGAAGGGCAAGTTCGTGCGTATCACCGCGGCCGGGCTGAAAGAGTCCCACCCGCACGACATCCAGATGGTTGTTGAGGCGCCGAACTACCGCCGGTAACGCCAAGTAACCGCAGGATCAGCCGATACGGCGGGTGCCGAACGCGTCAAGGCGCGCCCGCCGGTAGGCTGGTCCGGTGAGTGATATCGAGATCGGACGCGCCAAACGCGCTCGCCGTGCCTACGCCTTTGACGACATTGCAATTGTGCCGAGCAGGCGAACCCGCGACCCGCAAGACGTATCCGTCAGCTGGACCATCGACGCGTACACCTTCTCCATCCCCGTGATGAGTGCCCCCATGGACTCCGTGGTCTC
>DASYMY010000282.1:0-6097 GCA_036008825.1 Glaciihabitans sp. | reverse complement strand
CGCCAACGCCTCGCACGAGCTGCGCACCCCGCTCGCGGTGATGAACACAATGTTAGATGTCGCTCACCGCAGCCCCCAGAGTCAGGACTACCCCACGCTGGTCGAACGACTCCGCATCACTAATGACCGTGCCATTGGCCTCACGGAGTCGCTTCTCAGGCTTGCCGACGCGGACGCCGTTGGCGCTGTCGCAACCCCTGTGAACCTTGCCGACGTTGTCCGGCTATCACTCATCGACACTGCCGATGATGCCGCCAATCGTGCGGTCACAATCACGTCGTACCTTGAGACAGCCGTAGTGATCGGTGATGCTGAACTGCTGGGTCAATTGGTCACTAACGTGGTGCAAAACGCGATCAGGCACAGCGGAAGCGCTGGCCATGCGCGTATCAGCACACACTCTGATTCGTCCCGGCGAACGGTGGTGCTTCAAGTCGAAAGCAGCGGGGAGTCCTTCTCTGCTGACGACGCGGCTCGATTAACTGAGCCATTCCTTAGGGGTGCTGGGCGTATTGCCTCCGGCGACCGAGGATACGGACTTGGACTTGCTCTTGTGCAGCGCATCACTGACTTACACGGTGGAATGCTTGCTATTGCACCTCGTGAAGGAGGCGGCCTCACACTCAACGTCGAACTGCCTGTAAGCCCTGCACGCGAAGGCGATCCTGGTTGATCCTGTCCTGTACACGCTCACCCTCAGCGACGTGCCTCAGCATCACAGGCCTACCATCGGCGCTGCTCAGCAGGTGCTCTTCACTGCATCCCCGAGCGTTGTCAAGGTCGTCCCCAGCGCCCGGATGGCTGTACGCACAGCGGTGATTGCCTCCGCCGAGGGTGCGGCAGCCGCTGCGTCGATGCTTGAGCCCACCGAGGCGGAAGCGTCCTCGACCGCAGCGATCTCGGTAGAGAACTCATCTGTTGCGTCGTCTTTGACCTGGCCCAGGTCGGTTCGCACCTGAGCGAGATTGGCTTTGATCTCCGCCAGCGCGCCCTGCGAGAGGTCGACAGTGGTCACATCGTTGACTGACTCCTCGAGAGTGTCGACGGACGTGCAAACCGCTGCAGGTGATTCGCTCGGAGAGGCCGGAGAGGTCTGGGAGGTCTCGGATGAGCATCCCGCGGTGATCAGAAGGAGCCCAGAAACTAGAAGCAGGGAGGTAATACGACTCATCATGCGAGCGACGGTACGCGCATTGTGGTCGGGGAAGCATCGCCCACATCAGGTGATCTGGGAGTGACCCCCAGCAGTGGTGCCCCCAGGCAGATTCGAACTGCCGCCCCTGCCTCCGGAGGGCAGTGCTCTATCCCCTGAGCTATGGGGGCCCAGTACCTAGCTAGATTAGCAGTATGAACACAGGCGAATCCCTCCGCGACCGTCTTCGCGCCGCAAAAGTGTTCGGAGGCGAACTTCCGTACTTCAATACGGATGCTGCCCCCGAGGCTCCTCTGCCCCTCCTCGTTGAGTGGCTTGGGTTTGCCCTTGACTCGGGCGTGTCCCAACCGCAGGCCATGTCCTTGGCTACGGCATCCGCTAATGGTGTTGTCTCCAATCGGACTCTGCTGCTCAAAGATGTTGACGACAACGCCGTCTGGTTTGCGTCTCTCAGCAACGGACCCAAGGGGCAGGATCTCGCGGAGAACCCCCGCGCCGCCCTCCTGCTCTACTGGCGCGAACAGGGTCGGCAGATTCGTATCGTCGGTTCGGTGGAAGCTGGCCCACGAGAGGTCAGCGAGGCGGACTTTTTGGCGCGTCACCCGAACGCCCGCACGATGGCGATCGCCGGACAGCAGAGCGAACCGATCACCGATTTCTCAGAGCGGATGGATGCCGCGCGCGCTCTGGTTGAGGCCGATTCCGAGTACGTTCCCGACAGCTGGACCGCGTACCGAGTCATTCCCCAGCAGGTCGAATTTTGGCAAGCGGAACGCGAACGCGACCAGGTGCGACTGCGCTACACCCGCACCGGCCCATCGTGGACACGGGAGTTGATCTGGCCGTAACATCCGCGTCGCATGGGCATGGCATCATCGACACTATGCAGCGCACCGTCTCGGCCCACATCGAACTTGATATCCGCGGACTCACCAACATGGTGTTCAGTATGAGCGCGGCCACTGGTGCAAATTTGACCACCGAAAACATCAGCTTTAACCTCGACGGCACCACTTTAGATTTCACTGAATTGGCGGATGTCCACGGTGGCCGGTTACAGCAATTTGTTAGTGGCGCCGGTCACATGGTTGTGGACTACTTCGCCCAGGTGGAAGGGCGCAGTGACCCTGCCCCCACCAACGAGCTTGATCTCATCACCTACCTGCGGCCGAGCCGATACTGCCAGTCGGACAGCCTGTATCCCACCGCGCGGAGCGAGTTCTCCGGGCTCACCGGTCACGAGCTCGTTCGAAGCGTTGTTGAGTGGGTCAGCGGTCGCCTCGCTTACGTGTCGGGGTCGAGCCTGCCCACCGACGGTGCAACCCGCACCCTGCTCAGCCGTCAGGGGGTGTGCCGCGACTTCGCTCACGTCACCATTGCGCTGCTGCGAGCGATGGATGTCCCCGCCCGAATGGTCGCCGTCTACGCGCCGGGGCTCTCACCCATGGACTTCCACGCGGTGGTCGAAGCCTGGGTGGACGGAGCGTGGTGGGTAGTGGATGCCACCCGCCTCGCCCCACGGCAGTCGCTGTTGCGTATCTCCACAGGCCGCGATGCCGCAGACACCGCCTGGTTGACCAGTAACTGGACGGACCTGGCCGTGATGTCGCTGCTGGTGACAGTTGGGGCAGACGAACTTCCGTTCGACGACGGATCCGAGCTCGTTCAGCTCGGGTAGCGCGCGCGAGGTAGAATCGTTCCCCGTGAATCCCGCCGAACTTTCTGCCTCCCTGCTCGCCATCGTTTCGGCTCTGCTGGAGCGTCGCGGATCCACCACGAGCCTCGCACTCAGCGACGTGGCGCTCGAGCGTCCGCGCAACCGTGAGCACGGCGACTGGGCCTCCAACATTGCGATGAAACTGGCCAAACCGCTGGGCTCAAACCCGCGCGAGATCGCCGGTGAGATCGTCGCCGAGCTGGAAAAGGTCGCCGGCATCAGCTCGGTGAGCATCGCAGGGCCTGGCTTTATCAACATCACCCTCGATGCGGCCGCCGCCGGTGAAATCGCACGCACCATCATCGATCAGGGTGACGAGTACGGCCGCAACGCGGGTCTCGCCGGACAAACCATCAACCTCGAGTTCGTTTCCGCGAACCCCACCGGACCCCTGCACATCGGCCACACGCGCTGGGCCGCGCTCGGCGACTCCCTTGCCCGGGTGCTTCGCGCCTCCGGCGCCACCCTCGTCTCCGAGTACTACATCAACGACGCAGGCAACCAGATGGACAACTTTGGTGCGTCCATCCTCGCCGCAGCCAAGGGTGAGCCCACCCCAGAAAACGGCTACCCAGGTCAGTACATCACCGACCTCGCCGCACGCGTGCTCGAGGCCGAGCCCACCCTGCTTGAGCTCGACGACGCGGCCGCCCTTGCCGTTGCTCGCGAGACCGGTTACCAGCTGCAGCTCGGCGAGATCAAAGCCTCACTCGACCGCTTCAACGTGCACTTCGACGTCTGGTTCAGCGAACGTGAACTGCACGCCACCGATGAGGTAAGCGGCGTCAGCGCCATCGATACCGCCATTGACCGGTTGCGGGCGCAGGGACACGTCTACGACGAAGATGACGCGGTGTGGGTGCGCACCACCGACTTCGGCGACGACAAGGACCGGGTGATTACCCGCGGCAACGGAATTTTCACCTACTTTGCCGCCGACGCCGCCTACTACCTGAGCAAATCCGACCGTGGCTACGCGCACAAGATTTACTTGCTCGGCGCCGACCACCACGGCTACGTGCACCGCCTCCGCGCCCTCGCCGGTGCCGCCGGTGACAACCCCGACAAAGACATCGAGGTACTTATCGGGCAGCTGGTCAGCATTAACGGTGCGCGGCTGTCGAAGCGTGCGGGCAACATCATCGAGCTCAACGACCTGCAGGCCTGGCTCGGCACCGACGCGCTGCGGTACTCGCTTGGGCGTTACCCGGCGGATTCCCCGCTGACCCTAGACCCCGAGCTTTTGCAGAAACGTACCAACGACAACCCGGTGTTCTACGTTCAGTACGCCCACGCGCGAACACATCAGGTGGCCCGCAACGCTGCGGCATCCGCCGTTGATCGGTCTGTGTTTGATGCGAGCTTGCTCACTCACGAGACTGAGAGCATTCTGCTGGGAATTCTGGCGGAGTTCCCTCGCGTGATTTTGCAGTCGGCCGAACTGCGAGAGCCGCACCGAGTTGCCCGGTACAGCGAAGAGCTCGCGGGGGCCTACCACCGCTGGTACGACAACTGCCGCGTCACGCCGTTGGGGGAAGAGCCGGTCACCGAGACCCACCAGACCCGCCTGTGGCTCAACGACGCAACCGGTATCGTTCTGCGTAACGCCCTTGACCTGCTTGGTGTGAGTGCCCCACAAAGGATGTAATTGTGACCGAAACCGCCCCAGCAGGCTCTGAGCGTTCTGCAACGAAGCCGCGGTGGCCTCGGATCATCCTGATTTCGCTCGCGATACTGCTCGTTCTGCTGGTGGTTGCGTTTTTTGTGGCCGAACGCCTGGTGCGTAGCTACGCGGAAGGACTCGTCAAAGACAAGATTGTGTCCGCCCTGTCATTGCCCTCAGACGACGGAATTGCTGTTGATCTTGGGAGCGGATACCTCCTATTGCAGGCCCTCGGCGGAAGCCTCGACTCGTTTCAGGTTGACATTGCCGACGTCACCGTGGGGGAGCTCAGTGGTTCCGCGGTGGTGACCGCCACGTCAGTGCCGCTGGATACCAGCGCGCCGGTGGAAAGCGCCGACATTCAGTTTCGGGTGAACGAGGAGCAGCTGACCGCGATTTCGTCGTCGCTGAGCGAGCTGCCGATAGAATCAGTCACGTTGGAGGGTGACGAGATCCGTATTGGTGCAACCCTCGCGCTGTATGCGCTGAGCGTTCCGGTGACCGTAGGACTGCTGCCGGGCGCTGCAGACGGTGACATTCAGTTCACCCCACAGAGCATCGCGCTGGCGAACACCACCATCACCGCAGACCAGTTGCGCGACGGAGTATTTGGCCAGTTCACCGAACCGTTGCTTGCGGCGCAGTCAATCTGTGTGGCCTCAGAATTACCCGCAGCGCTCACCCTGACCGACGTGCGGGTGGACGGTAGCCAGCTGCTCGTTGAACTTGACGGAACCGGTGCCGTGATCGACGACCTCGCCACCAAGGGCACCTGCCCGGCGTAACACGGGCACGACCGGTGTGTGACGGTCTGTTGTTGCCGATACAATTAACCCGGCTTCAGGGACCAAGCCGGGTTCGCTCGCCTCACTCAACCAATATTCCGTGAGGTTTCGCCTGTGCCCGCTAATCCGCTTGCCCCCTCCTGGCTTCAGCTGCCCGAAGACGCCAACGCTCTGGCCCCCGCCGTCTGGTCTGCGAACGCCACCCGCGCCGCGGCCGGTGACCTCGTTGTTGCCGGGGTATCAGCATCCGCTCTGGCGAACACCTACGGCACCCCGCTGTATGTCGTCGACGAAGACGATGCCGTTTCGCGGGCACTCGCCATTCGCGAAGCCTTTGACCGCGAATTCGCCCGAATTGGCTCCACCGTCAAGGTGTACTACGCCGGCAAAGCGTTCCTTACCTCCGATGTCACCCGATGGATGATCGCTGCCGGTCTCAACATCGATTGCAGCAGTGGGGGAGAGATGGCGGTCGCCATCGCAGCAGGGGCGGATGCCTCCCGCTTGGGCCTGCACGGTAACAATAAGAGCCGCGCCGAGATTGATCGTGCCGTCGCCGCAGGCATCGGCGCCATTGTGATCGATAGCCCCATCGAGATCGAGCGGGTTGCCGAAGCCGCCGAGCGACACGGTCGCGTGCAAGCCGTGCGCCTGCGGGTCAACACCGGGGTGCACGCATCCACCCACGAGTTTCTCGCCACCGCCCGTGAAGACCAGAAGTTTGGCATTCCGCTGGCGGACGTACCCGCGCTGGTGGCATCCATCCGCTCCCATTCGTC
>DASYMY010000281.1:0-2026 GCA_036008825.1 Glaciihabitans sp. | reverse complement strand
GTTATCAAGCGAATCTGGATGGGAGTGGCGCTCGCCGTTTCCACGTCGTTAGCTCTTGGCGCTGTGCTCACCTTTGGCGCGTATGGTCTCAGCTTTGAGGCCACAGAGATCATTGGCGGGAGTCTTTCGATCATTGCGGCGGGTTTTGTCACCTGGATGATTTTCTGGATGCTCCGCGCTGCCCGTGGCCTGTCGCACGATCTCCGCAGAGATGTTGACACCCACCTTGATGGTGCCGGCTGGGGACTTGTGTTGGTCGCTTTCCTCGCGGTCGGTCGAGAAGGCATCGAGACCGCCATCTTCATCTGGGCGGCAGTGCAAGCCAGCGGCTCCTCAACCCTTCCCCTTGTCGGCGCCGCCGTCGGCCTTGGCGTTGCTATCGCCTTGGGTTACCTCATCTACCGCGGGGTACTCACCATCAATCTGGGTAAGTTTTTCACCTACACCGGTGTGCTCCTGATCATTGTGGCCGCGGGAGTTTTGGCGTACGGAGTGCATGATCTCCAAGAGGCGGGAGTTCTGCCCGGCCTTTACACACTCGCCTTTGACGTCAGCCCATGGATTCCTCCGGACAGCTGGTACGGCACCCTCCTCAAGGGAACCCTGAACTTCTCCCCCGCCACAACCGTTCTTGAGGCCATCGTGTGGATCGCCTACGTGGTCCCGGTTCTCACCCTCTTTCTTATCTCGGCGAATCGACACCGCCCACCCCGCCGCGTCGAGGTATCCGAGCCCGCGCTGACCACCTTCAAAGGAAACTCATGACCCCTCACCGCTCCCGCCTCACTTTCGCCGTCGTAACCAGCGTTACTGCACTGTTCGCGTTGTCCGCATGTGTACCCAACTCTTCCCCCACCGACGACAGTCCTGCACTTCGCGTTGACAGCAGTGCGGACGCCTGTACCGTGTCGTCCACAGAAGCTGCCAGCGGCAATCTCGTTTTTTCGGTGACCAACTCCGGCGACCAGGTAACCGAGTTTTACCTGCTCGCCGATGACGGATTGCGCATCGTGGGTGAGGTCGAGAACATCGGCCCCGGCATTTCGCGGGACCTGGTGGTTCAGGCGCAACCAGGTGACTATTTCACCGTGTGTAAACCGGGCATGGTTGGGGCAGGTATCGGAAAAACCACCTTCACCGTCACCGATTCCGGGGAGGACCTTGAGCTGTCCGGCGATCTTGCGGCCCAGGTCGAGACTGCCAACACGAACTACAAGTCGTACGTCAAAGACCAGGTCGAGAACCTGGTGACGGGCACCGAGCAGTTCGCGATGGCGTACACCGCCGGCAACGACGATGCTGCTCGCGCACTCTATGCTCCGACCCGGGTGTTCTGGGAGCGCATTGAAACGGTCGCCGAATCCTTTGGCGACCTCGACCCCCGGATGGATCTACGGGAAGCCGACCTCGAAGAGGGCCAGGAGTGGACCGGGTGGCACGCAATCGAAAAGGATCTGTGGCCAGCCGAGGCTGAAGAAGGGTTTGTGGCGTACACGTCAGACAAACGCCAGGCCCTGGCCAGCCAACTTGTCGAGGACACCAACACCCTGTACGCGCAGGTTCAGAACCTCGAATTCACCCTCGATCAGCAGGCAAACGGTGCCATTGGTCTGCTGGATGAGGTCGCGACTGGCAAGGTGACCGGCGAGGAAGAGTTCTGGTCGCACACTGACCTCTGGGATTTCCAGGCCAATATCGACGGCGCAAAAGTGTTGTATGCCGGGGTGAGAGACATCCTCCAGTCGAAGGACGCAGAACTGACGGCACAGTTGGATACCGAGTTTGATTCGCTTCAGCAGCTCCTTGATGCTCAGCGCAGCGGCGACGGTTTTGTGCTCTACACGGAGCTGTCTGCTGAGGAAATTCGGGCGTTCTCCGATCAAGTGAATGCGCTGGCAGAACCGCTCTCCCAGCTGACCGCGGTGTTGGTGCTCTAAATGCCCGATCAGCCACGTGGTGTATCCCGCCGAGGGCTTCTCGGGCTAGCTGGCGCTGGGGTGGTGGGCGCAGGCCTCGGCACCGGCGG
>DASYMY010000280.1:0-3083 GCA_036008825.1 Glaciihabitans sp. | reverse complement strand
TCGGGTCATGTGACCAACACCGCTGCGGTCGATCAGGCGGTACGAGTTGAAGAGAGCCAGGTCGCCGGCGATAACGGCCGCGGAGATACCGTTGTGCTCGGCCACCTGCGTGCTGGCACCACGGCGCAGGGCCCGGTCGCGATAGGTACCGGAGATATTGGGGATACCGCGGCGAGCAAAGTCGTGGTCAACTACGTCGTCGTGCACGATGAGGGCGGTGTGCAGCAACTCGAACGCTGCACCAACATAGGCGGCGGCTTCAAGGTCAGTACCGCCGAGTGCCTGGTAGGCGGCGAACACCATTCGAGGGCGAAATCTTTTGCCCCCGGTGGTGTTGGCTTCAAGCGCATCCCACAGTTCAACATACTCGGGACCGAACGCCTCGGCGCGGTTCTTGGCTAGGCTGAAGAAGCGGCTCAACACACCGTCGACCTGCGCTTGCCTCAACTGGGCGACCGTTCGCAGGTCTGTACCGTTCACCTAGGCAGACTACCGCGGGACATGACAAAAAATACTGAACAAGTGGTGCTGGTTGACAACCAGGGCGCTCCCGTCGGCGTGGCCGACAAGGCGACCGTGCACACGGAAGACACCGCGCTGCACCTCGCGTTCTCCTGCCACGTTTTCAACTCCTCCGGACAGGTGCTTGTCACCCGCCGGGCGCTGTCAAAACTGACGTGGCCAGGGGTGTGGACAAACTCGTTCTGCGGCCACCCCTCCCCGAGCGAAACGCAGGAGCAGGCCATCATTCGGCGTGCGCAAACCGAGCTGGGAATCACCCTCAGCCAGGTGGAGGTTGTGCTGCCCGACTTCCGATACCGCGCAGTGGATGCTTCCGGCATTGTGGAGAACGAAATTTGCCCGGTGTACCGTGCCGTGACCACCGACGAGGTGCAGCCAAACCCGGACGAAGTATCGGAGTTCTCCTGGGTGGATCCGGAATCACTGCGGCAAGCCGCAACCGCAGCCCCGTACGCGTTTAGCCCGTGGCTTGTCTGGCAGCTGGAAGGCTGGGACGTACCCGCCAGCGCGTAGCATCCGCCCTATTAGTTGATGTCGTCTATTTGGTGATGTCGGTGCGGTGGAAGTTCAGGTGCGAGCGTGAGGCGGTCGGTCCGCGCTGGCCTTGGTAGCGCGAGGCGTAGGCACTGGAGCCGTAGGGCTGCTCGGTCGGTGAGGTCAGGCGCATAAAGCAGAGCTGGCCGATTTTCATGCCGGGCCACAGTTTGATGGGCAGGGTGGCGACGTTGCTCAGTTCGAGGGTGACGTGGCCGGAGAAGCCGGGGTCAACGAATCCGGCGGTGGAGTGGGTGAGTAGGCCCAGCCGACCGAGCGAGCTTTTGCCTTCGAGGCGGGCAGCGACGTCGTCGGGCAGGGTGACTAGTTCGTAGGTGGATCCGAGCACAAATTCGCCTGGATGCAGAATGAATGGGTCGCCCGGCTTGGCTTCAACCAGCCGCGTCAGGTCGGGCTGGTCTTCGGCCGGGTCAATAAACGGGTACTTGTGGTTGTCGAACAGGCGAAAAAACCCGTCGAGGCGCACGTCAACACTGGACGGTTGCACCATGTCCAGGTCGAGCGGGTCGAGGCCGATGCGGCCCGCGGCGAGTTCCAATTTGATGTCGCGGTCACTGAGAAGCATGCCTGTGACATTACCGGGTTCGGGTGTCGTGACCTTTACACCTCACAGCGGAATCCCCAGCGGCGGCGCCGTCGGTTCTCCGATCATGCCGCGTTGGCCGGTCTCACAATATTTCAGCAAAGCGGATGCCGCAGAGCTGGCGGGCGTCTGCGTCGCTGCCGCAGCGAGTAAGCACACCGCACCCAGTTGACTGAGAAGTTCTGCCCGCACCCACGGGTGCAGGGTGGGGTTCTCTGCTGCGGCAACCACGTGCCTAGCAAATGCCCACGCGGCACCGGCTGTTACGGTCGGGTCATCGCCGATGGGGTCAAAGACTGCTTTCGCGACGGCCCCAACGAGTTCTGTGATGGTGGGAACGTCGAGGCCAGCGCTGCGCTGATCCCAGAGGCGGTTCAGTCGCCCCGCCGTGAAGCAGTGCTCCAACACTGTGCCGGCGGCGATCTCCGCTGCGCGGGCGGTGTCAAAGAGAGGGCCAGCCGTAGGGATGGCGGCATCAGCAGACCGGGCGAACCGCAACGACGGTGGGGTGAGGCTGCGCAGGGCCAGACGTGGCACGGCAAGGATCTTCGGGTCGAGAAGCGCAACTAGCTGGGCGAGCGCATCCCGTTGCCTCGGAGCGTCCACCGGGGTGGTTCCGGCCTGCGCCTGTCCAACCAGGCCATACCGGTAGGAGGCGCCGCCAACGAGTCGGGCGACGGCAGCGGCCTGGTGTCGGTGCAGCAGATAGGCGAGGTAAAACCTGCCCTCCACTTCACCCAGTTGGCGGCCCGGCTTCAGAGTTCCCTCGCCGAACTCCGCGAGAGCAAGACGGCGCACCGCAAGAACAGTCGTCAAGGATTTCAGTGGGTCAGCGCCAAACGTCCAGGGCACACCCTCGGGTACAGAGGCATCCGCCCCATGCCCATCCATGTCACTAATAAACGGTAGGGCGATCTGTGGTGGCTGCGCGTCTTCCTCGGCGGCGTAGGCACGACGTACCAGTTCGAAATCCCATTCGCCGAGTGATGGTGTGTAGGCATCGTCCAGGTTGATCTGGGTGATGCCATCGTCGGTGACGGTGGTGCCCAGTCGGGGGTGCGGGTAGTCCATCACCGACGGCACTTGATGGGTAGTGCTGGCGTAGTTGTGCACAAAGCCGAGCGCGTGCCCAATCTCATGCGCAGCAAGGTGCTTAATTCGAGTGATGACGGCCTGTTCGATCTGGGCGAGGCGCTGGGCCTCGTCCGCTCGACCATACGGCGAAAGCAACGTCTCGAATAAGGCGGTGAGCTGGTGCACACGTTGTGACCCCAACCGCACATTGGCGTGGAGAATCTCCCCCGTGCGCACATCGACGGATGCCGCAGCGCGCGACCAACCGCGCCCGGTGCGGTGAACCCACCAAATCATGTTGGTTCCGGCCGCGAACGGATCCACCCCTTCGGGCAAAAGCTGCACCCGG
>DASYMY010000279.1:0-13589 GCA_036008825.1 Glaciihabitans sp. | reverse complement strand
GCCAAGACCGAGGAAGAAGATCACGTCGGCTCCGGCCTCAAGGTAGGCATTGGCGCGTGCGACGGCGTCGTCCCATTCGCCCCCACCGGCGAGGGTGTCAACACGGGCATTAATCACCAGGGGTACACCGGTTTTATCGGCAGCGGCTCGAGCGGCAGCAACGCGGGCAGCGGCTACCTCGATCGGAAAAGTGGGGGCCTTGGGAGCCCCAACACTGTCTTCAATATTGATACCGGCAGCGCCCGCTTCAATCAGGCGCGTGACGTTGGCTTCAACACCCGCGGCGTCTTTGGCGTATCCCTTTTCAAAGTCGATCGAGACGGGAAGATCCACCGCGTCAATAATCACCTTCGCTGCGGCAATGGCCTGATCAACGGTGAGCCCTTCGCCGTCTTCGACACCGTGGGCGAAGGAAACGGAGTGGCTCGCGGATGCGAGTGCTTTGACCCCGGGAGTGGCGGCAACAATACGGGCAGTGACGGCATCCCAGACGTTGCTCACAATAAGGGGAGTTCCCGGCACGTGCAGAGAGCGAAGCAGTTCCGCCTTCGCAGCGGTGGAGTCGGCAGTGGTGGTCACGTTGTCGGTAGTCATACCTTCATGATGGCCAACAAGCCTGGGCGGGGCATCCGCTCTGTCATATTCGGCAATAGCAACCGCTATTCGATGCGAGCAGGTTTCGCCTTCACCGGCAGCATTAGCAGCAGGCCGGCCAGAAGCACAATCACAATGCCCACCAGCCCGTAGCGGGTGTCGCGGGTGATGGTGACAAAGAGCGTGAACAGGCCGGGTGCGAGAAAGCTGACGGCGCGTCCGGTGGTGGCGTAGAGGCCGAAGATTTCGCCCTCGCGGCCGGGCGGAGTGATGCGGGCAAGGAAGCTGCGGCTGGAGGACTGCACCGGCCCCACAAAGAGGCAGAGCAGCAGGCCGGCCACCCAGAACGCGGCCTGGCTGTCGCCGATGAACAGCACGGAGGTGCCGGCGATAACGAGTCCGGTGAGGGAGGCCACAATGATGGCTTTTGCGCCAACCCGATCGTCGAGGTATCCGCCCACAAATGTTCCCGCTCCGGCAACGAGGTTTGCCGCGACGGCGAAGTAGATGACCTCGGTCGACGTGAAGCCAAACACCTGGCCGGCGATGATCGCGCCAAAAGTGAAAACGGCGGCGAGGCCATCCCGGAAGATGGCGCTGGCCAGCAGAAACATGAGCACCTGTGGGCTCTTCTTCGCGAGCAGGCGAATGGTGGAGAACAGCTGACGGTAGCTGGCGAGGATGCTGATCTTCGCCTGGTTGGTGCGGGCGGGAATCTCTGGCACCCGAAACAGCACCGGAAGAGCGAACACACCAAACCAAATAGCGGATGCCAGCACCGCGAGCCGAATGTCGAGCGCGGCACCGTCCGCCCCAAAGGGAACGTTCAGCAGGCCATTGCCGGTGTCGCTTCCGAAACTTTGGATGAACAAAACCAAAAGCAGGATGAGCAGCACAATTCCGCCGACGTAGCCCATTCCCCAACCGAAACCGGAAACCCGGCCCACGGTTTTGGGGGTGGAGACCTGCACCAGCATGGCGTTGTAGTTCACACCAGCGAATTCGAAGAAGACGTTGCCGGCGGCAAGCAGCGCGGCGCCCACGTAAATGTAGGCCGGCACGGGGAAGACGAAGAACATGGCGGCCATCGCGGCAACCGTCAGGCCAGTGTTGATTGCCAGCCACAGTTTGCGGCGGCCGGAGCCGTCGGAGCGTTGCCCAAGGATGGGTGCCAGCAGTGCCACCACCACTCCGGCGATAGTCAGCGCCCAGGAGATGACGGTGGCGTTGGCCGCAAGAGCTTCGGTGAGGACGGCCTCGCTGCCCGTGGCATCCGCTTCGGCAACTATCGCTGGGTCTACAAAGAGGGAGCTTGCGAGGTAGGTGCTGAAGACGAAGGTGGTGACGACCGCGTTGAAGGCGGCGGATCCCCAGTCCCAGAGCGCCCAGGCCCGCACCATTTTTTTGGGGATGGGGCCCTGCTCGGTCGCGGCTGATGAAGCGGCAAGTTGCGAGGCAGAAGCAGCGGTATTGCTGGCGCCGTCGCCGGGGATGCGGTCCGTCATGTGCACACAGTAGTGGGCAGAGGTGAACAACAAACTTGAGTCACTCACACTCAACTTACAGCTGATGAACTTGACAGCGTTTCGGTGCTCGGGGGAAACTTGATACAGCGAGGCTCAAGTCCTCGCACAAAGACATTCTCGTAAGGAGTACTGAGCATATGGCTCGAGCAGTAGGAATTGACCTGGGTACCACCAACTCGGTGGTCGCCGTTCTCGAAGGTGGAGAACCCACCGTCATCGCCAACGCCGAGGGTTTCCGTACCACCCCGTCTGTTGTTGCCTTCACAAAGGATGGCGAAGTGCTGGTCGGCGAGACCGCCAAGCGCCAGAACGTCACTAACGTTGACCGCACCATCTCGTCCGTCAAGCGCCACATTGGTACCGACTGGACCACCGACGTTGACGGCAAGAAGTACACGCCGCAGGAGATCTCGGCCCGTATCCTCGCCAAGCTCAAGCGTGACGCTGAGCAGTACCTCGGTGAGCCCGTTACCGACGCGGTAGTTACCGTTCCCGCTTACTTCAACGACGCTGAGCGTCAGGCCACGAAGGACGCCGGTGAGATTGCCGGCCTCAACGTGCTGCGCATCATCAACGAGCCCACCGCGGCTGCCCTGGCCTACGGCCTTGACAAGGGTAAAGAAGACGAACTCATCCTGGTCTTCGACCTCGGTGGCGGAACCTTCGACGTCTCCCTCCTCGAGGTGGGCAAGGACGACGAGTTCTCCACCATTCAGGTGCGCTCCACCGCCGGTGACAACCGCCTCGGTGGTGACGACTGGGACTCCCGCGTTGTTGACTACCTGGTGACCAAGTTCAAAGAGACCACCGGTGTTGACGTCTCCAAAGACAAGATCGCCAAGCAGCGCCTGAAGGAAGCGGCCGAGCAGGCCAAGAAGGAACTGTCGTCGCAGACCAGCACCACCATTCAGCTGCCCTACCTCTCCCTCACGGAGAACGGACCGGCCAACCTCGACGAGACGCTGACGCGTGCGAAGTTCGAAGACCTCACCAAGGACCTTCTTGAGCGCACCCGCAAGCCCTTCGAAGACGTCATCAAGGAAGCCGGAGTCAAGGTTTCTGAGGTCGCCCACGTTGTTCTCGTTGGTGGATCGACCCGTATGCCCGCCGTGCAGGAGCTCGTCAAGAAGATGACCGGCGGCAAGGAGCCCAACAAGGGTGTGAACCCGGACGAGGTCGTCGCCGTTGGCGCCGCACTGCAGGCCGGTGTTCTGAAGGGTGAGCGCAAGGACGTTCTGCTCATCGACGTCACCCCCCTGAGCCTCGGTATCGAGACCAAGGGTGGCATCATGACCAAGCTCATCGAGCGCAACACCGCTATCCCCACCAAGCGCAGCGAGACCTTCACAACGGCCGACGACAACCAGCCGTCCGTTGCCATCCAGGTCTTCCAGGGTGAGCGTGAGTTCACTCGCGACAACAAGGCACTCGGAACCTTCGAGCTGCAGGGCATCGCCCCCGCACCTCGCGGAGTTCCGCAGGTTGAGGTCACCTTCGACATCGACGCCAACGGCATCGTCCAGGTGCACGCCCGCGACAAGGGCACCGGCAAGGAGCAGTCGATCACCATCACCGGTGGCTCGTCGCTCTCGAAGGACGACATCGAGCGTATGGTTCGCGAAGGCGAAGAGCACGCCGCTGAAGACAAGGCACGCCGTGAGGCCGCCGAGGTTCGCAACAACGCCGAGCAGCTCGCCTACTCGATCGACAAGTTGATCAAGGAAAACGAAGAGAAACTGCCCGAAGACGTCAAGTCCGAAGTGCAGGCGGATGTCGACGCGCTCAAGTCTGCCCTCGCCGGCGATGACGAAGCAGCCGTCAAGACCGCATTCGACAAGCTGACCGAATCGCAGCAGAAGCTCGGCGCCGCAATCTACGCGCAGGAGCAGGCTTCTGCCTCCGACGAGACCGCTGAAGAAGCACCCAGCGAGCCCACCAAGGACGACGAGGACATCGTTGATGCCGAGGTCGTCGACGACGAGCCCGACACCAAGAAGTAACCCCATGGCCAAGGACAAGAAGAACAAGAACGAGTCCGACGAGCCCGTAGTCCCTACCGAGTCGGGTGCGGAAGCAACAGCTTCCGCGCCCGGCGCGGCCGCCGGTGACACGGGTGCGGCGTCACCGGAACCTCATTCGGAAGACGGCGACACCGCCAACGTGACCTCGGCTGATGACCTCATCGAAGCCGAAGGCCCGGATGTAGAGACCTCAAGCACCGACGCCCCGCCGACGGAAACGTTGACCGAGGAAGAAGTGCGGTTTATCGAGGAGGGGGAGAAAGACCTCGTGGCCGAAATGCGCAACGATATGCTGCGCGCGCAGGCTGAACTGGTCAACTTCCGTACCCGTGTGGAGCGCGACCGCGTCGCTAACCGTGAAGCGGTTATCGCCGAAGTCATCCGCTCCCTCCTTCCGGCCATTGATGATCTAGCCCGGGCGGAATCCCACGGTGACTTGACCGGCAGCCCGCTTGAGCTGGTCGCCCAGAAGATCCGTGGTGGTTTTGAGAAGTACGGTCTGCGCAGTGTTGGTGAGAAGGGCGAGCCGTTTGACCCGCACTTCCACGAAGCACTCGTGCAGGTTCCGTCCGCCGACGTCAAGGTGAACACCATTGCCGACGTTATCGAGACGGGATATGCCCTCGGAGACCGATTGATTCGCGCTGCGAAGGTCGCCGTACTCGTCCCCAGCGACTAGGACTCACATCATGGCAAGCCAGGATTGGTTTGATAAGGACTTCTACGCTGTTTTGGGCGTCTCCAAGGACGTCTCCGAAGCAGAGCTGAAGAAGACTTATCGCAAATTGGCTCGGCAGTATCACCCGGACTCCAACCCGGGTGATGCAAAAGCCGAGGCGAAGTTCAAGGAAATCAGCGAGGCCCACTCGGTTCTCGCCGACCCGGAAACTCGCAAAGAGTACGACCAGGTCCGCGCTATGGGCACCGGCGCTCGCTTCACAGCGGGCGGCGGTGCCCCCGGCGGCTTCGAAGACGTTTTTGGTGGAATGTTCGGCGGTGCCCCAGGGGGCCGCCGCACCTCGTACCAACAGTCGGGCGGATTCGAAGACCTTCTCGGCGGAATGTTCGGCGGGGGTGGCTTTGGTCAGCCCACCGGCGGTTTCCGCGGTGGCGGCGGACCCTCCAAGGGCCGCGACCTGGTTGCCAGCACCACCCTGGACTTCATCACCGCCATCAACGGCGACACCATCACCCTGCAGCCGCAGGGTGGCAAACCGATGAAGGTCAAAATTCCCGCGGGCGTCAGCGACGGCCAGAAGATTCGCCTGAAGGGCAAAGGCGAAGCGAGCCTCGACGGCGGAGAATCCGGCGACCTGGTCTTGACGGTCAGTGTGCGCAACCACCCCGTGTTTGTGCGCGAAGGACTCAACCTGCGGGTCGACGTACCGGTCACTTTTGTTGAAGCGACCATGGGCGCCACCATCGAGGTGCCCACCCTTGGCGGCGAGCCCGTGCGGTTGCGTGTTGCCCCTGGCACCCCCAGCGGTCGTGTGCTGCGGGTCAAGGGTCGCGGTGTGAACACCCCAAAGGGTGTGGGCGATTTGCTCGCCAACGTGCAGGTTGCTGTTCCCAGCCACCTTCCCGCTGACGCCAGAGAAGCGCTTGAGGCATTCGCGAAAGCTATGCCAGATGAGAACCCCCGCCTCGACATGCTTGCCAAGGCGAGGATGTAAGTAGATGGACGAGTTCGCGCCGGTGTTCGCCATTGCCATGGCGGCCGAACTGGCAGGGATGCACCCGCAAACCCTCCGCCAGTACGACCGCCTGGGTTTGGTGAGCCCGACGCGAACCGCAGGCAAGTCCCGTCGGTACTCCATGCGGGATGTTGCCCAGCTCCGGGAAGTGGCCCGGCTGAGCGCCGAGGGCCTCAACTTGGAAGGCATCCGCCGTATTCTGGAGTTAGAAAATCAGGTCACCTATTTGGCTAACCGGGTGCGGCACCTTGAATCAGCGCTCGCTGACGAACTGCTGAACCGCCCGGGTCGGCGTGTGTTTGCCGCCGGTCGCGAAGGTGATGTGATTTCGCTCAAAGCAGGCACCCGAACCCGCCGAAACACCTCCGTTGTGGTGTGGCGGCCCCTCACCGGAACCAGTTCGGACGACAGCGACAGCTGACACCTGCGATCCTTGAGGTATGTCTGACAAGAGCACCACCCCCGATTTAGCGCTGCGCCGATTCCCTGACGTCGAGGCTGACAACCTGTTCGCCATCGACGCCGCCGACCGGCTCCTGCTTGATGAAGCTGCTCCGTACCTGGAGGGCATCGCTACGGGCGAGCTTGTCGTAATCGGCGACAGTTATGGTGCGCTTACGCTGGGCGCCATCACCCGGTTTGGGGCCAGGGATGTTCGGGTGCACCAGGATCGCGTCACCGGAGAGCATGCCCTCGACTACAACTCCGAGGATCTGGGCATTGAGAGCTTCGCCCACCACACCCTCGACTCCGAACTGGTTGCGGGAGCTCGAGTGGTACTGCTCCGCCTGCCCCGCGGTCTCGACGCGCTCGACGAAATCGCAGCGCTGATCGCTGCCCACGCCCACCCCGACGTGGTGGTTGTGGCCGGAAACCGGATCAAACACCTCACCACGGCTATGAACGAGGTGCTGCTGAAACACTTCGGGCGCCTCGACATCACCCACGCGCGCCAGAAGGCCCGCGTACTTGTCGCCCGCGAACCGTTGCCGGCCGCCGAAGACGCCCAAAGCTTTCCGCTCCGCGAATTCAACACCGAACTGAACCTCTGGGTGTGCGCACACGGGGGCGCGTTCGCCGGCACCAAACTCGACATCGGCACCCGGTTTTTGCTTGAGCACACCAAACAGATGAAAGCGGATGCCACCAACGCCATAGACCTCGGCTCCGGCACGGGAATCATCGCAGCCGTTTTAGCGACCCAGCGCCCCGAATTGCGAGTAATCGCCACCGACCAGTCCTGGGCGGCGGTGTCCTCCACCGAGGCGACCGCGGAAGCCAACTCCCTCTCCGACCGTATTGAAGTCGTCCGCGACAACGGTCTCTACAGTCAGCCCGACGCCAGCGCCGACCTGATTGTGCTGAACCCGCCGTTTCATATCGAAGGCACCGTGCACCTGGGCGAAGCCCTCAAACTTTTTGAAGAGGCTGGCCGTGTGCTGCGTCCGGGGGGAGAGCTGTGGACGGTGTTCAACTCGCACCTCGGCTACCGCTCGACCCTGTCGGCAGTGGTTGGACCCACCCGGCAGGTCGCCCGCAATGCCAAGTTCAGCGTGATGGTCTCGACCCGCGACTAGATCTCAACACCGGGAACCGCAGGGCGAAGTGCAGGGGTTGAGCGCGCACGAAAGTCAGATCATCGCCGTCAAAACCCCGCCGTCAGCACGGATCGCGGCCCCATTTGTCGCCGAGGAAAGAGGGCTCGACAGATACAGCACGAGGTTTGCTATCTCTGACGGTTCAATGAACCGCTGCAAAAGCGATGTCTGATTTCCTGAGATGATCGCGGCTTTCAGCTCGTCCGGAGGCACGCCCTGCGCCCCTGAGATCTGCTCAACGACCGAAGCAACACCGTCCGAGTAGGTGGGTCCGCCGAGGATGGTGTTCACGGTCACGTTTGTACCCCGAGTGAGCTTGGCCAAGCCGTTACTTACCGCCAGCATCCCCGCCTTGGTCATTCCATAGTGCACCATGTCGGCGGGGATGTTCACCCCCGATTCGCTACCAATGAAGATGATGCGGCCCCAGTTCTTGGCGATCATGCCGGTGAGTGTGTGCCGGGAGAGCCGCACTCCGCTCATCACGTTCACTTCGAAATAGCGCTGCCAGTCGGCGTCGGAGATCTCGGCGAACGGCGCGACCCCAAAAAGGCCAACGTTATTGACCAGGATGTCGATCTCACCAAGCGAGTCGAGCAGCCGAAGCACTTCGTCGGGTCGTTCAAAATCCGCGGCGATCCCGGACACGCCCGCTCCGGGAATCGCTGCCCTCAGCGTATGAACCGCGGCCTTGACCTTATTCTCCTGTCGGCCGTTGATGATCACGGCCGCCCCCTCGTTGAGCAGAGCGCTCGCAATTGCGAAGCCAATGCCCTGAGTTGAACCGCTCACAAAGGCGCGTTTTCCTGCAAAATCCAGATCCATTTCATTCCTTTCACTTGCTCAGTCAAGTCAAAAGCTAACATATTGACTTGCCTGAGCAAGTCATTTGCCCATACCATTTAGGCATGTCCACCCACGGCTCTCCCGCAGCTTTTACTGGCGACGATCTTGAAACATGGTCCGCGTTTGCGACCGTTCTGGAATGGCTACCTGCTGCACTGGACGCACAATTGCTTCGCGACTCAGAGTTGACGCACTTCGAATACGGGATATTGTTTGCGTTGGCCAAAGCGCCGGATCGCACTCTGCGGCTCAGCGTCCTCGCCGGCTTTGCCAATAGCTCGCTATCCCGCCTGTCGAGGGCGACAACTCGACTTGAGGCGCGTGGCTGGGTGCAGCGAAAGGCCGATCCAGAGGATGGCCGATACACATTGGCCATCCTCACCAACGTCGGTCAGGAAAAGTTTGATCTGGCAACACCGGAACATGTGCTCACGGTGAACCGTCTGGTGCTTGACTCACTGACGCGTGCACAGACCACGCAACTCCGTGAGATCAGCGGACGTATCTCACGGGCCATCCGCGAAGAGGACGGCTGGCAGCCGGGTTAGGACAGTTAGTGGCGCGATGAATGCATTCGGCCGGGCGATGAAGCGGGCTCGTTCGGGCATTGTATTGAGGTTGCGTCACGGCTCTATTGCGCTATTCGGCGTGTAAAGACCAGGTGGACAACTCCGGAAGGAGAAGCGGTCGTCTCGATGTCGAATCGGTTTTCGAGTCCTTCAAGTCCGTCCCACAGCCGCTCGCCCCGACCCAGGATGATTGGCACCAGGGCAATGTGCATGTGGTCGATCAAGTCGGCCTCCAGGAACTGGCGAACGGTGCTGGCGCCACCCCCAATTCTCACGTCAAGGCCGCCAGCCAACGAGCGTGCCAGTTCAAGCGCGCCAGCGGGGTCGGTGTCAACAAAATGGAAGGTTGTGCCACCCTCCATCTCGAGCACCGGCCGGGGGTAGTGAGTCAGCACAACAACCGGCGTGTGGAAAACGGGGTTGTCACCCCACCATCCTTTCCACTCCTCGTTCTTCCATTCCCCGCGCACCGGGCCAAACTTATTGCGCCCCATAATTTCCACACCAATGCCGTCGCCCCACGTGCTGGCGAACGCGTCGTCGACGCCACGGGACCCAGGCGACTCCCCAGGAAGACCCATCTGGCGGAAGGTGCGCGTTCCGATCGCCCAGTCCATAAGGCGCATACCTGCATGGCCGAACGGAGCGTCGAGCTGCTGGCCCTCGCCAGCGCCGAAGCCATCTAAAGACACCGAAAAGTTGTGCACGCGGACAAGGGACATGTCATCTCCTAACGAGCTCGACGTTCGCACTCACCTTAGGCCGAGTGGCGCTGCGATGGCAGGGTGCTTAGCGCGCTTGCGAGGCGTGTGCGGAAACGTGTTAGTCGCGAACTACTAGGGACCGCGTGGAGACTAGACCCCCAGCACCAAGCGGATACCGTCAGCGATTTTGGTGAGAAAGTAGCTCGGGACGTGTCCGGCCGAGAATGGTTCCAAAAACTCGCGACTAACGGGACCGATTTGAGACACAACAGCGACCGAGTCCTCGTCGAGCCCAGAGGCATCCACAGGGATGAGCACGTTTCCCGGAAAAGCCTCAAGCGCAACGTTCGAAGTCAGGGGGACAACGAGAACGGTAGAGATCTCGGTGGCAAGAAGCCAGTCCTCCTGCATTATTACGGCCGGACGCCGCTTAGCTGGTTCGGGGCCGCGCGGTGATCCGGAGTCGACCCAGACCACGTCTCCGTGCCTAATCACCATTCGGTGTTCTCACGCAGAATTCGCTCGGATTCGCCAAGAAAGGGGTTCTCGGCAGATGGCTGGCCCACACGTTGTATGACCGAGTTGGCTAAGGCAGTTAGCTCAGCGTCGCCCTCGGGTTCGGCCGCGAGGCGGTGGCCTGCGCGGCGATAGAACTCCGAGCGGTTCATGCCGTGGCGCGCCGCTAGCCGTTCAAATCGCTGGAAGTCGGTATCAGGAATCGAGATTGCGGTCTTCATGACGTGCGTATGAACGGTTATACCTCCGGGAGGAAGCGGCTTCCGGTCTTCTGATGCCGTCTAAGTGGATCTTGCGGGGTTGTGCGGAATTCTGCTGCGTTCCACAACACGCGCCGTCCCATCCAAGGTAAACTTGAGCCAGTTCAACTCAACTTTGCCTAGGAAGTTCAGATAATGGCCAACATGCAAGGTGCTCCCGGTTCGGACGAGGAGCAGAAGTCCGCTCTCGAGCAATACGGCGTGAACCTCACCGACATTGCCCGTAGCGGCAAACTTGACCCCGTCATCGGGCGGGATGCCGAAATTCGACGTGTCAGCCAGGTGCTCACCCGGCGCACTAAAAACAACCCCGTGCTTATTGGTGAACCCGGTGTTGGTAAGACCGCTGTCGTTGAGGGGCTCGCGCAACGAATTGTGGCGGGGGACGTCGCTGACTCGCTCAAAGGCAAACAACTGGTCGCACTTGACCTGGCTGCGCTGGTTGCTGGTGCTAAGTACCGCGGCGAGTTTGAGGAACGTCTTAAGGCCGTTCTCAAAGAAATTAACGACGCCAACGGCGAGATCATCACCTTTGTCGACGAACTTCACACCCTGATGGGTGCCGGTGGCGGAGAAGGATCTGTTGCCGCATCCAACATGCTGAAGCCCATGCTCGCTCGTGGGGAACTGCGCCTGATCGGCGCGACAACCCTTGACGAATACCGCCAATACATCGAAAAAGATGCTGCACTTGAGCGCCGCTTCCAGCAGGTCTTTGTGGGAGAGCCGTCGGTGGAAGACACCATCGCCATTCTCCGCGGGCTCAAAGGGCGATACGAAGCTCACCACCAGATCACCATTGAGGATGGCGCGTTGGTTGCTGCGGCGGCGCTGTCCAACCGCTACATCACCGGCCGTAAACTGCCGGACAAGGCCATTGACTTGATTGATGAGGCGGCATCGCGGTTGCGGATGGAAATCGACTCGTCCCCGGTCGAGATTGACGAGCTGCGCCGTGCCGTTGATCGGCTCAAGCTGGAAGAGCTCGCGCTCAAACGCGAGAAGGACGACGCGTCGAAGGCCCGCCTGGCCGCCCTTCGTGAGGACCTCGCCCAGCGCAGCACCATTCTGGAAGAGCTGCAGGGCCGCTGGGACAAAGAACGCGCGTCCATCAACCGAGTGGGTGAGCTCAAAAAACGTCTCGACAAATTGGAGATGGAAGCCGAGCGCGCCCAACGTGAAGGCAACCTCGAGAAGGCCTCCCGCCTGCTCTACGGGCAGATTCCGGAGCTGAAGCGAGATCTGATCGAGGCGGAGAACGCCGAGCCAGAAGGCCCGCGAATGGTCAGCGAGCAGGTCACCGGGGAAGACGTTGCAGAGGCTATCGCGGCCTGGACCGGTATTCCTGTAGGCAAACTGCTGGCAGTGGAAACCCAAAAACTGCTTAACCTCGAAAACGAGTTGGGCCGCCGTCTTATTGGGCAGCGCGAAGCGGTTACCGCGGTCAGCGAAGCGGTGCGCCGTACCCGCGCGGGCATTTCTGACCCCGACCGACCCACCGGGTCGTTTATGTTCCTCGGCCCCACCGGTGTGGGAAAGACTGAGCTAGCTAAGGCGCTCGCCGAGTACCTCTTTGACGATGAAAAAGCCCTCGTTCGGATCGACATGAGTGAGTACGGGGAAAAGTTCAGCGTCTCCCGTCTGGTCGGCGCCCCTCCCGGATATATCGGTTACGAGCAGGGTGGCCAGTTGACGGAGGCGGTTCGGCGCCGTCCGTATTCGGTTATTTTGCTCGACGAGGTGGAAAAAGCCCACCCCGAAGTGTTTGACGTGCTGCTACAGGTTCTCGACGACGGCCGGCTCACGGATGGACAGGGACGGACGGTCGACTTCAGGAACACCATTTTGGTGCTCACCTCCAACCTGGGCAGCCAATACCTGATTGATCCCGCGCTGACCTGGGAGCAGAAGAACGACGCCGTGCAGCAGCTGGTTCGGCAGGCGTTTAAGCCGGAGTTTGTGAATCGGCTAGACGACATTGTGGTCTTCGCTCCGTTGTCGATCGAGGACCTGGGCCAGATTGTGTCTCTCAACGTGGACCGGCTGGCCCGGCGCCTCGGCGATCGGCGACTGGAGTTGGCGGTTACCCCGAAGGCCCGCACTTGGTTGGCCGAGCGTGGGTACGACCCCATCTATGGTGCCCGGCCTTTACGGCGTCTGATGCAGCGAGAGATTGACGACAGGTTGGCGCGAGCCCTGCTGGCAGGAGACATCCGCGACGGCGACACCGTGAAAGTGGATCTCGCCGCCGACGGCGAAGGACTCGACGTCACCCAGTTGGCGTTGGTCAGCTAAGCAGATCGCAACTTAGAGCTGAGCGGTTGGGGCTGACGGTGCAATCTGCACCGTCACCCCGGCGGCTTGGAACTTCGCCACCTCGGCTGGGTCAGCGCCCTCGTCGGTGACCAGTGTCCACGGAGAGGGCAGTTTCGCCCAGGCGTGGAAGGGGCGTTTGCCGAGCTTGGAGGCATCCGCTAGTACATAAACACTTTCACCACGAGCAGCCATCAGCTCTTTGAGGCGGGTCTGTTCATGTTCGGCTTCGCAGATTCCGTCGGCGGCGGTGACGGCGTCGGCACCGAGGAACACTCGGTCGAAGGTGGAGCGCTCTAGTGCGGCTTCGGTCAGCGGGCCCACAAAACTGTTACTCACTTGGCGGAGCCGTCCGCCGAGGCTGTCGAGGCGAATGCCGGGGGAGTCGCTGAGCTCCTGCAGGGTGTTGATGCCGATGGTGGTCACGTGGAGGTCGCGGAAGTCCCGCAATTCGTGGGCCAACGCGCCCACGGTGGAACCGCCATCCAGCAGAATCGACTCGCCGCGCTGCACCTGAGAAGCACACCAGCGGGCGATAGCGTTCTTTTGCTCAAAACTGACGCCTACCCGCTGTCGGAGCGAGGCTTCGGGGTGGGCGCTCACGGCCATCGCACCGCCGTAGGTGCGCGCGACCTTGCCCTGCTCACCGAGGAGGGCAAGGTCGCGGCGGATGGTGGAGGCGGTGACGTCGAAACGCTCCGACAACTCCTCAACGGAGGCCAGACCTGATGTGGTGGCGAGGCGGTAGATCTCCTCGCGTCGCCCCTTGGCAGTTAGCGTCATTGATCCATCCGTGGGTGGGTACGCGGTATTACGCGATGGTGCGCACCGCGGTGGCCATTTCGGCCGCCTGGTGCAGAGCTTCCACCATGCTACGCGGGTCGGCAATGTTCTTTCCCGCGATGTCGAACGCGGTGCCGTGGTCAACCGAGGTGCGGATAACGGGCA